>NZ_JAMXYB010000010.1:0-75339 GCF_024129495.1 Acinetobacter sp. S4400-12
GGCTGCTGTAGTGGCTTATTGTTTGAATCCCAATAAGCCAACTTTCCAAAATATGTTAAAAGGCTAAGTGGATTTCATCGAACTCAGGTTAATTTCACTTATCTTAAGGTCGCGGTTGCGGCCTTTTTTTATCGGATTTGATTTGGTGAGGTCTAAAACTGATTAAACTCAATAACCGCTCTTTGTGATTACAATGTCATTTTGTTTTTCTGGGGAATTTAAGTTTATCAAAAAATTAGCCCCTTTTAAAAAGAGGCTAAAAGGAGAGAAAGGTTTAAAATTATAAGTTTATTTTCGCATGTTCTGCATCTGGCTTTTCCGGTTTTCCAGTAACATTGCCTTTGAGTACTTTAAGTAAATGCGTCACTTTATTGTCGGTAATATTCCAGTATTCTGCACTGAAGGCTTTGGCCACTAGAACACGAATACTAGGATCATCCTTGCCGTCAAACCAGTTCTCCGCCCACGGATTCCATAATTTTTCAATGAGTGCACGATCGGTACTGATTTCACCATGCGCACTGATAGACACATAAGTATCATCCGAAGGCTTGGCGAATGACAGGCCTAAATGATGGCGTCCTGTAGTGATGGCCTGCACAATATCATTGGTATCTTTCATAATGAAATATAAGTTCTGGTTTTCATTCATTCCCTCAAAATTCAGCATTGTCATGGGCTGAGAGTGGACTTCCTGAGTCTCGGTCTGATGGCTGATCATGGTAAAACGAACACCTTTAATCAATTCCCATAATTTTTCACGATCATTATGTTCTGAATAAGATTCGGTCATACAAATTCTTCCTTCTGTTTTAGATGGGGTTTTCTGGGTGACTACTAAACAGCTTAATCTGATTTATAGGAGCAGGCAGAAGGTCTCACTGAACTTATACATTTTCAAACTGAAATACAGAGTGTGAATACAGAAGCACTCAAAAGAGTGCTATCTATTAAAGTTCGTTCAACAGAATAGGCAAAATAAGCGCCATGAATAAAGGCAGCATTCAAATGATTTCTACTTGATGCTGCGGGTTAAGCTGATATGCTATTTGACGCCCAGTTGCATTCTCCTTTATTAAATCGCTATTGAAGCGCTGTGACATTGATCACATTCTTATTGGTATGACATTTCCATATTTCTATAAAGGTAATTTTTGGGTAAGCGCTTTTTAAACATTTTGGAACAAGGAAAGACGTTGTCTACATTCACGATGGATGCTATCTCCCCGGAACTTGAATTGACAGATGCCGAATTGCACCTGTATAGCCGTCAGATTTTATTAGAGGGCTGGGATATTGAAGCACAGGAACGACTGAAACTGTCAAATGTCTGTATTGTGGGGTGTGGCGGGATCGGTTGTGTGCTGGCAGAACTGTTGGCGCGGGCTGGTGTGGGTAAAATCACCCTGATTGACCCAGATACGATTGAGATGAGTAATCTGCAACGTCAGCTGGCTTTTACCCCTGAAGATCTGGGTTTCTATAAAGCAGAAATCCTGGCTAAAAGGTTGAGACAGATTAATCCGCATGTACGGGTTGAATCTATTAATCAGGCTTTAACGACTGAAAATGCGACTGCTCTCATCCAGCATCAGGACTTGGTGCTGGATGGTTGTGATCAGTTTGCAATACGTTATCTGGTGAATCAAAGCTGTGTAAAATTAAATGTGCCTTTATTGAGTGCCTCTGCCATTGGATTTCAGGGCCAATTATTTATGCTTGAAGGAGATTCCGCCTGTTATGCCTGTCTGTTTCCTCCAGAAAATCAGGCGGATGAAAGCCTGCGCTGTGCGGATTCAGGTGTGTTGGCCACCACACCCAATGTCATGGCCAGTTTGCAGGCCCACCATGCTTTGCTCTACCTCGGTTTAGGAAAAATGCCATTGAGACAGAACTTTCTGCTGTGGGATGGGCTCAATTTCAAACAGCGAATTTTAAGTTTCCAAAAAGATACAGATTGCCCGGTTTGTCAGGCAAGATAAGCCTGCAAAATTTATTTTTTTTGCTACACTGCGTGTAATTAATTTTTCCTAAGACATTATGAAAAACAATATCTGGTTAGATGGACTTCGTTCAGTGGCCCGTATGGGAGAAACTGCGGTCGTTGCAGCAAAGGCGGGCATTAAATATGCCACTGAAAAGCCGAGCAATGCCAAACTCATGCGTGAAACTTTTGAATCTTTAGGTTCGACTTATATCAAGCTCGGGCAGTTTATTGCCAGCACACCTTCGCTGTTTCCGCGCGAATATGTAGAGGAGTTTCAGGGCTGTCTGGATCAAACACCGACTTTGCCCTTTAGTTATATCCAGCAAGTCTTAGCCTCTGAGTTTGCTGATCGTAATCTGGATGAAATTTTCGCTTCAATTGATGAAACGCCGCTAGCGTCTGCTTCTATTGCGCAAGTTCATGCTGCCAAGCTGGTGTCTGGCGAAAATGTCGTGATTAAAGTGCAAAAGCCGGGTGTGGAAACCATTCTTTACACTGACCTGAATGTGCTGCACTGGGCCACCAAGCTGCTGGAAAAAGCTGTACCTAAAGTTAAATTTGCGTCTCTGGCCGATATTGTGGAAGAAATTAAAACCCGCATGGTACGTGAAGTTGATTTTATCGAGGAAGCGCAAAACCTGGATGATTTTGTCAACTATCTCAACGTGACCAATAATCAGGCAGCAACAGCACCTAAGGTTTATCATCAATATTCTACCCGTCGGGTCTTAACCATGGAGCGTCTCTATGGGGTGTCATTGACGGACTTTGAAGTGGTCAAGAAAATTTCTAAAGATCCATCACAGGTGTTAATTACTGCAATGAACACCTGGTTTGGCAGCTTGATGATGTGTAATAGCTTCCATGCGGACTTGCATGCCGGTAACCTGATGTTGTTGGAAGATGGCCGGATCGGTTTTATTGATTTTGGTATTGTGGGGCAATTGAAGCCAGAAGTCTGGACTGCATGTATGGCCTTTATGGAGGCTTTGCAACACACCAATTATGAATTGATGGCAGAGAACATGCTAAAAATGGGCATGACTGCAGTCGAGATTGACACCAAAGTTCTGTCAGCCGATCTTGAGCGTTTATTTAGCGGTGTACTGATGTCTGATCCTCAGGAGCTATTGAGTTCAAATCCTGCTGATCTGAATGATATCATGATGGATATGGTGGCCGTCGGTGAACGTCATGGTATTCGTTTCCCACGTGATTTTGCCCTGTTATTCAAGCAAATGCTGTATTTTGATCGCTTTATGCGAATTCTTGCACCGTATACCGATATTTATGCCGACCAGCGTCTGCAAATGGTGCAGGATATGGATCCTAATCTGCTGTTAAAGCATTAATTAAATCCCGCTCATCCTTCCTTTCATTCAAGTAAGGGAAGGATTCCCCCCAAAAGTTTTTTTTATTCAAGGAGGGTTTTGGGGAGTTGACTTATCAATATCCTATTCTCGAGTGATCAAATGGACGCAATTATTATTGAAGGCTTAAAAGTCGATACGGTGGTCGGCTGCTTTAATTGGGAGCGTCAAATCATTCAGCCCTTATTGCTGGATTTGATCATCCATGCCAGTCTGGAACAGGCATCACAATCAGATAGGCTGGACGATACGCTAAACTATGCCGAAATTTGTGAGATTTCAGCACGTGTCATTCAGGACGCACAGCCAGAATTGATCGAACATGCAGCAAAATTGGTGCTGGATGCGCTTTTTACTACCTTTGAAAGTATAGAATCGATTATGATTACGATCCGTAAGCCTGCCATCATCGCGCAAGCCAATTCTGTAGGGATACGTCTTGAACGCCACCGAAACGATATTCGCCTTAGCACTGGCGAGTAATTGTCATCCACAGCAACATTTTCAGACTGCACAGCAATGTATTTCACAATGGGGAGAGGTAAAATTCTCGCCTATATATGCAATTCCATGTCGTGATGCGATTGGTTCAGATTACTGGAATGGCGCCTGTCTGCTATCCAGCCATATTTCTGTTGAGGAATTAATCAATTTTCTTAAGCAGCTGGAAGCAGACTCGGGACGGGTACGTCCATCCCATCAGATCACGCTGGACGTCGATTTAATTGCATGGGGGCCTGATCTGGCCCATATGCAGCTGAATGAGAAAAAACTGCCGCTGGCATTGGATGTCAAAATTCCTATGTGGGATGTATGGAAAAATGATCTTTTTCAACATCAGGCACACGCTTTTCCTGTTATCCAGCCTTAAGACCTGAATATTAATTGCTTCATTAGACGATATAGTCTTCAAGCTAAATGGATGACTTGTTTCTTATTGATTTTTGATCAATTTGGATAAATCGTCTTCAAATAGTCTGTTTTATTATTTTTGGTGCTGATGAACAAATAAAAATAATTATAAGTATAAAAAAAGCTTGTTTTAATGGGAAGGAAATAATTTTTTCGATTTTAAATTGGCATTATTTTTATCTAAATTAAGTTTAAAACAGAATACAACGTGGATTTAAGTCCGCGTTATATTCATTCTGATGTTCAGAATAGCGATATTGTTATGAACTAACAGGTACTAAATCTTCTTTGATCATCACATGGTGGATTTCTTCGTCCAGCGCAGCGATCATCCTCTTATGTTAGGGCGAAAAAAAGCTCACCTTACGATGAGCTGTTGGGCTTGGTTAGCAATCAGATATAATAACTGGTTTGGGTCATTAATTTTGAAATTGCAGTCATGGTCATCCGTACGGGAGCAGGCAAATCTACGCCACCTGCGGCCAGCGCTGTATCGCGGTGATGCAGCTCATCTTCATTCATTTGCTGCAAAATGCGTCGGGAGCGCTCGTCTTGCGCGGGAAGCTGACGAATATGATGCTGCAAATGTATGCTGACCTGACGCTCAGTTTCTGCCACAAAACCCAGACTATATTTGTCACCCGCAATTCCGGCAATGGCGCCCATACCAAAAGACAGACCGTACCAGACCGGGTTCAGCAAACTGGTATGACTGTCCAATTCTTTAAGCCGGTCTTCACACCATGCCAGATGATCCTGCTCTTCAATAGCTGCCTGTTGCATTTCCCGACGAACATTGGGAAGCTTTGCTGTCAAAGCCTGCCCGTGATAGAGTGCCTGGGCACAGACTTCACCACTGTGATTAACTCGCATCAGGCCAGCGACATGGCGGGCATCGCTCACCGTTAACTGGGTCTCTACCAATTGGGCTGGATTTTCACGTTGTGCAGAAGTACTCCCCGGAACAAGACTGCGTAGTGCCTGGTCAAAGGAATGAATAAGTTTATCGACACCTGTATATTGACGCATGAATTAATCCTCCAAGGGGGCGTTTGCGGTTTTGAGCATGGATTTGAGCCGGTAGAGTAGCCAGACAGTGAAGATGCCACTCAAGACTGCGGTAATACAAAAAAGTATTTTAAGATCAAACTCTAGAACGCTTAAAATAATAATTGAAAATATAGCAGAAGATACCATGAAAACAGCATTCAGGATGTTATTTGCAGCAACCACACGCGCACGATGTGAGCGAGGAGAATGAGCCTGCATCATGGCATATAACGGGACAATATAAAAACCGCCACTGATGCCCAGCAAGGTTACTGCCAGCATGACATGATAATAGCTCCAGCCTTGCTGAAATACCTCAGCCAGGCCGAGCAAAGCACCGCTACGTTCAGGAATGGCAGCCAGACTTGCTGCCAGATAGAGGGCAAAAGTAACCAACCCAACTGCACCAATCGGAACCATTTTAATATTGACTTCGGTGCCGCCCAATCTGCGGCATAAATAAGAACCAAGGCCAATCCCGACTGAGAAAAAAGTCAGCAGCAGGCTGGCTACATTTTCCGAGGCATGCAGGTTTTGTAGGGTCAGTTGTGGAATCTGGGTCAGATAGGTGGCCCCATAGAACCAGTACCAGGAGTTACCCAGTAAAATTAAAAAAATCAGCGGCAAGCTTTTTGCATATTTTAACGTCTGAAAACTGGTGCGAAAAAAATTCCAGTCAATCTGAATGTCGGGGGCTGGAATACTCTGTTTTAGTATAGAGCGACTAGACCAATACCCCAGCATGGCAATTGTCAAAATAGTCAGACTAATCCAGAGCAGATGACCATTTGAGGCTGCAATAACAGCACCGCCCAGAATCATACCAAACAGGATGGCCAGTGATGTGCCAGACTGAAACAGGGCATTTCCAGACATCAGCTCATCTGGCTTCAGGACTTCAGGTAAAATGGCGTATTTAATCGGGCCAAAGAACGTGGACTGGGTGCCCATCAAAAACAGGGCAAAGAGCAAAATCCATAAATTCCCCAGTAAAAAACCGATGGTTCCCAAAAGCATAATGACGATTTCTAGAATCTTTAAATAACGAATCAGTTGGGCACGTTCATATTTGTCAGCAATCTGTCCAGCAGTGGCTGAAAAAATGAAATAAGGCAGGATAAACAGCAAGGCAGCCAGGTTGTTCAGCGTGCTGATATGGGTACTCTGTTGAATCCAGCCATAGGTAATGACCAGTAATAAAGCCTGTTTGAAAACATTATCATTTAAAGCGCCAAAAAACTGGGTCAAAAACATCGGTAAAAAACGACGGGAGCCCAGCAGATGTTCGTTATTATTCATAGACACGTGCTACATTAAGTTTTATGAAGAAATGTGAGAGATGCGTAAACATTCGGAAAAATCATGTAAGATACTTTCGGCTATGTGAAGGTAAAAACCAGTAATTTAAGTTCTTTAGCTTATATTTTTTGGTCAAATAATCAATTAAAGAATGTATTTGTTTAGAGTTTGCTATGCTTGCAAAAAGAAATTTTAAAAAAACGATGCTGAATCTTAGTATGGGGAACCTCATACCACATCATGGCCGGACATGGCTGTGTATGAGCATATTTTTTATGATGTGGTCACATCAGGGCATAGCACAGACTGAACAGGCAGCAGACACTCCAGTCGCAGTGTCCCGAACGGAAAAGGTTGAAGAGCTGTCTCAGGAAGCCCTCCGCCAAGGTCTGGTTAATTCCGAAAGTGAAGCGGTCGAAACCATACAACAGGCACTGGTGCCGCAAATATCCGTTGATAGTATGCAGATGCTGCAGGAGCAGCAAAATGCCGGTGGTATTCTGGAAGAGTTTAGTCCGATTGAATTTGAAGATCTGGAAAACCTGCCGATGCAGAGTATTGACCAGAGCATGGCCAATGAAATTTACCGTGTCGCTGAAGAAGCCAAACGTGAAGCACAGGATTATCGCAATACCCAGCAGACTGAAACGGTGGTAGATATCAGTCAGCAGGAATTGCTTGAAATAAATCAGGCGCCGGTAAATGTTGATCAGCTGATGCAGTCTATTCGGGCAGATAGCAACATTAGCGTACAGAGTAATGAGGCGGCTCGGACTTTAAGAGATATTCCAGGGCCGACCGAGCCGGAAGATGCCAAAAAGCCCAATATCGTAAAACGACTCTGGTATAAGCTGCGCCCACCACGTCAGATCATGATCGCCAGCACACCCCGGATCAGTGCTGAAGTCATTATTATGAATGGGAATGGTACTGCCGAGAGTAATGGTGTACTGAATCGTAGATATGAGTCTGAAGCTTATAATAATTTAAGCAATAATATCCGTGCCAAACTGTCCAGTTTTACGCAGGAATCCTTTGAGGATTTTTCTTCGGCATTGCCCCAATTACGCAACCTGTCCAAGCAGGCAGCGCAGGCAGTGGGCTATTATAATGCCGAGTTTAAGTTTGAACGAGTGTCGGATAGTCGCGTAAGAGTCCGGGTAACACCCAATGAGCCCGTACTGATTAGCAGTCATCAAGTGGAATTTACCGGACCCGGGGCAGAGCAGCCACAATTCCAGGTTATTGGTCTTTTACCGGAACAGGAAGAAGGTGATATTTTCAATCATGGTGCCTATGAAACCACCAAAGGCAGGATTGTTGAGGCAGCCAGTCATAATGGCTATTTCGATTCCTTCTGGCGCCTGCATGATGTATTGATCAAACAGCCGCAAAATACAGCGGATGTCAATCTGCGCTTTGAAACCGGTGAACGCTATAAGCTGGGACAAGTTGAATTCAGAATGAGTGATCCTGAAAAAGAATTTCCGTTGGATCCAGATATTTTGGAAAGTCTGGTGACTTGGAAAGATGGGGCTGACTATGCCTTCTGGCGTGTCAATAGCCTGGCCAACAACCTGACCAACTCGCGTTATTTTAACTATACACTGGTTGATGCGATACGTCCTGATCCGGTGGACAGAGAGCTAGAACTGGCTCCTGATATTCAGAACCTGATTGAACAGCAGAAACTGGAAGAGGATGGTTCTACTGCGAATGTTCCTCAAAAACCGGCTAATTCTACTGAAGTCACGCAAAATGTCGTGGATGAAAGTCAATTTGCTGGTATACAGGATCAGGAAAATCCGAGTCTTATGAGCTTGCGTGTGGAGCAGAAAAGCAAGGAAAATGAGCAGGACCGTTTAAAAGCACAGGCACGTGAAGAGAAGAAAGTTCCGGTCATTGTGACTTTAAATGCAGACCGCCTGAATAGTGCTGAAGTCGGTATCGGTTATGGTACAGATACTAATGTACGCTTACGTGGGCAGTATCGCCGTGCCATTGTCAATAAACGTGGTCATTCATTTGACGCCAACCTTGAGCTTTCCGGGATCCGCCAGTCAGTTGATGGTCGCTATAACATTCCATATCATCATCCTCTCAATGACTATGTCAGCATTGTGGGCGGGTATGAACGTGAAGAGCGGGAAGATGTCGCTCAAGATACAGGCCTGCTAATTGAGTCGGCTGTACTAGGCGCAGACCGGCTTATTAAAAATCCACTGGGGAATTGGCAGCAGGCCTTTGGTGTACGTTATCGTCTGGACCGGCTGACACAGGACGGTTCGGTTGACTTTAACCAGGTTCCAGAAGCTTTTAGATTTAATTCCGCTGCTGAGCAGCAGTCTCTTCTGTTTGGTTATGAAGTGTCACGCACGGAGAGTGACCGCCGGATTAATCCGACCAAAGGCTTTAAGCAGATTTATAAGGTCGAACTTGGGAGTGAGGCTTTATTGTCTGATGCCGATATGGCCATCCTTAATGCGGGTTGGCGTTTTATCTATTCATTGGGAGAAAATGCTGACCATCAATTTGTTGGCCGTGCCGATCTGGGCTATATTTTCACAGAAGATTTTGCCAAAGTACCTTATAACCTGCGTTATTTCAGTGGAGGCGATCAAACCATTCGAGGTTTTGATTATAAGAGTCTTTCGCCTGAAATCGAGGGCTTTAAAGTTGGGGGGCAGGCTTTGGGTGTAGCCTCACTTGAATATAATTACCAGTTCAGGGAAGGCTGGCGAGCTGCAGTCTTTGCAGATGCCGGCAATGCCTATAATGAAGATTTTAGCAATCCGACTGAATATGGTGCGGGGTTGGGAATTCGCTGGGCCTCACCGATTGGCCCGATTCGGGTTGATGTTGCAACCGGATTATCAGATGACAGTCATCCAATCCGACTGCATTTCTTTATTGGTTCACCGTTATAAAACATTCATTTTTTAAAAAGATTTATTTGGGTACGTTATGGTCGAAAACCAACCACAGCCGGAACAAGAACAACCAAAGAGAGTGCCAAAGCAGCGCCGTATATTGAGAAGTATCCTATTGTCGGTACTTTTCTCTATCATTTTTTTGCTCTCTGTTCTGGCAGTTCTGTTTTCGACTAATCAGGGCAGCAAGTTTTTGCTGGAACAGGTCATGCAACGCCAGCAGATTATTCATTATGAATATGAAGGCGGGAATTTATGGCGTGGGATCATTTTAAAAAATATCTTGGTCAGTCTGGAGGCTGTAGATGTCAAAATTGACCGGGCTGATGTCACCTTGGGCTGGCGTGCGATACTCAAAAAGGAAATCCATCTCAATAACGCAGATGTGACGCATTTGCAGGTGATTAATAAAGGTCCTTCCAGTAATGAGCCTTTCAAGTTTAATGCAATCCGTCTGCCTTTTGAGTTGCGTGTCGATCATCTGCTGCTTGACCATCTGCTAATTAAAACCCAGACCACTGCGGTGGATATATTTAATATTGAATTAAATGATGCCTTATGGTCAGGAACTGAACTGAATTTTGAAGATTCCCGTATGGATATGGGGTATCTGTCGGTACGCGAAGCGAGCGGAAAAATGCAGTTTGAAGGCAAGTATCCACTTGATGCTCAAGGTATTGTAAATCTGCCTGCGTTAAGAGAAAGCCTGAATGTGCATGATATTCATCTACGGGCAAGGGGTACGCTGGATACAATTCAGGCTGGCGTTGCCACGAATACCCCTGATCTACTGACCGGATGGGTAATCCTGCACCCGATGCGCCCTCATGTACCGATGAAAGGTGAGTTGAAGTTTAAAGAATATCACTGGCCAATTCTGCCTGAACAGAAGCTGTTTACTCAGGATGGTATTGCTGAGTTTAATGGCAATATTGAACGCCTGAATTTAAATGTGCGCACTGACCTGGGCGGAGAAAATATTCCGCAAGGTGAATATAATGCGGTGATGCATACCGATCTGGTCAATCAGCTTAATATTAGCGACCTGAATGGACAGCTCATGAAGGGTTCAGTCAGTTTGGCAGGAACTGTGGGCTGGTCAGACCGGGTGGAGTGGGATCTAAGCGGTCGTATGAATGGGATTGATCCCAAGCATGAACGTATTCCACAAGTGCTTCAGGATTTTTTGCCGCCTAGTCTGGATGGCAAGATAGCCTCTGCAGGTCATCTGGAAAAGGGTATGCATCTGACCGCTCTGGTCGATTTTGACCGCTATGAAAGCTGGAAGTTCAAGCTGGATCAAGCCCCACAAAAAGCTAACAAGCCGGAACCGATGCTACTGGATGTTGCCTGGAATAATATTGATCGTGCTGTCCCTTATATTGGCTGGCTGAGCAGTGACTCAGGGGATGTCAAACTGGCATTGCTAGAAGGTCAGCAAAACATTCATGTGGCGACCAAGGTGAGCAGACATGAGGACGGCGTGCTGCCGCCAGGAATGTATCGGGCGCAGCTTGATCTCAAAGATAATATTCTGCGAGTGCCAGACTTTAATTATGGTGCTGATGCACAGGCCGGCAGCTTAAGCGGTAATGCGGTCATTGAGTTGCCGGACGAAAAACGTCAGCTGAAATGGAGCGCCGTATTAAATGCCAAGGAGCTGAATACACAAACGATTGCTGCGGCTTCACCCATTGACCGTTTAAATGGTCAAATCAAGGCGAATGGCTATGCGCAACCAAATCAGCAGATTATTAAAGTAACGGGTGTGGACTTAAGCGGCAGACTGGCTGATCAAAATGAAACCGTACATTTACAAGGAACCAGTGGAATTGCCCTGTTATTCCATAATGAAAAAGCCGGCGGCGGATTTAAGGGCTATGCGGTGAATTATAATGGTTCATTAAGCAGTAGCCAGTTAAAAGCCAGCAAAGGGATGCTTAAAGTACGCCTATCTGGAACGCCGGATATGCTGCGTATCGCAGAGCTACGACATGATGGGATCGCCGGGAAAATCAATGCCAATGGTCGCGTTCATCTGGCCAAAGGAATTGGCTGGGATATTAACGCCTCACTCATACGTTTTAAGCCACAATATTTTAATGCCAAGCTGAAAGGCGAGATTTCAGGCAACATCCATACCCGTGGGCTGTGGTCAGATCAGCTGAAACGTATCCAGATTCAGCGTTTGAACCTGGCAGGGATATTAAACGACAAACCGGTTCGGGGCACAGGTAATCTGGCGGTCATTATTAATTCAAATCAGCGTGGCTTTGTACCGGAGCAGTTTGAAGCCAATAATCTGTTTCTGTCTTATGCCAGCAACCAGATTCAAGCGACCGGCAATGCGCAGAACTTGCAGTTAAAAGTGAATGCACCCGCCTTGTATGAGTTATACCCAGGCTTGAAAGGCCGGGTACAAGGTTATATTAATATGCAGTCCCAGCCGCGTTTGCAGGCCTCAACCAATCTTGCGATTGATAATTTAGCCTTTAAGCGACTGTTCAGTGTGCAGCAGGTTCGGGTGCGCGGTCAGCTACCGACTTCACAAAACACACCGACTTTATTAACTGCAACCATGGAGCGCTTACGTAGCGGATCACGGGAAATTGCTCATGGAGAGGTTTCTCTGGCGGGTACCCGTTCTGCACATATTTTAAAGGTTCGGGCAGAAAACCGCCTGTCAAAATTCTTTATCCAGCTGGCGGGTGGTTTTAATGCGCAAAATAACTGGTTGGGCCAGATTCAAAATGGTGACTTTGACTCCTTAAGAACTCATCTGGTGCAACGTCAAAATGTAGCGGTGATTTATAATACTGCTCAATCTGATCTTTTCATTGGTGCCCATTGCTGGATGAGTCAGCAAAGCCAGTTGTGCTTTGATCAGCCTGTTCGGGTGAATCCAGCGCGAGGCAATGTCTCTTTTGTGACCAAAAACCTCGACCTGAATGACTTTAGTGCCTTCTTGCCTGAAGGCTTGGCTCTGACCGGTAAAATTAACGGTTATGCCAAAGCTTCATGGGCTAAAAATGCCAAGCCAAAAATTGATGCCCGTCTGGTCACCCGCAGTGGTGTGGTCGGACTGTCTTCTGAAGATCCGGAATATCTGGGTTCGACCCTTCAGTATGATGAAGTGGGGCTGATCGCCAAGAGTGTTGCCGAGGGTTTACAGATTCGTCTAGATGTGAAAACGCCGGATATTGGTACGGGTTATGCCAATGTCATTATTGATCCGTATCAGGACAGTAAGCCAATGCGTGGTGAGATTGCCTTTAATCAGGTGCAGCTCAAAGTGTTTAAGCCATTTGTTCAGGATATCCGAAATCTGGAAGGGATTTTATCCTATGCCGGTAAGGTGGGCGGCACACTAAGAGATCCATTACTTGAAGGCGAAGTCCGGGTGAAAGATGCTGCCATCAGTATGATTTCCTTGCCGGTGAATCTGACCAATGTCCAGCTTTATTCATCCATTCGCCAGAATAGCGCCACTATTAATGGTGCATTTAATAGTGGTCGTGGAGCAGGGACACTGACGGGTTCGGTTGATTGGAAAGGCGATCCGCGTGTTCAGTTAAAGCTGCAAGGGGAAAATCTGCTGATCCGTCAGGCACCGCTGATTGCTGCAGTGGTTACTCCTGATTTGTCCTTGGACATGTATCCATTAAATAAAAAGCTCAGCCTGCGTGGGAAAGTAGAGGTGCCACGTGCGCTAATTTCCATGCCAGAAGCCTCTGAGCCGGTGGTGGGGCTGTCTTCTGATGTGCGCGTTGTGCATGAGGGAGATGATCAATTGGCCATTTTAAATGCGGCACGTCCATGGGATATTCGAGCAGATGTTGCAGTGTCTTTAGGTGATCGGGTCATTTTCCAAGGCTTTAATAGCCGGATTCCACTGGCAGGTCGGGTTAATTTATCTCAGCGTGGTCTGGAAACAGCAATGCGGGCCAATGGTGCAATTGGGGTATCACAACGGGTGAAGATTGAGGCTTATGGTCAAAGTCTGGACCTGACCCGTGCTATTGCCCGTTTTAATGGTGAGTTGACAGATCCGACTCTGGATATTGATGCCAATAAAACTGTACAGGGCAGCACCGTGGGGGTGCGTGTAACCGGTACGGCATCGAGTCCAAATATTCAGATTTATAACGATGCGGGCCTGTCTGAACAGGAAGCTCTCAATGCCTTGATTACCGGGCGGATTAATGAAGGTGCCTCTAGTCTAAGTCAGGCGGAAGGCTTTAGGTCTGATGTTAACAATACTATTGCTGCGGCAGGGATCAGCCTGGGCTTAGGTGGTACCCGTGCATTAACCAACCAGATTGGCCGGAGTTTTGGTCTAAGCGGTCTGGCACTGGATGCGGAGGGTACAGGTGATGATACGCAAGTATCGCTAACAGGTTATATTACGCCAGATCTTTATATCCGTTATGGGGTCGGGGTATTTACACCAGTCAACAAATTGACTTTACGTTATCAGGTAAACCAGCGTTTATATCTGGAAGCGAGTCAGTCTCTCGAACGGGCCATTGACTTGTTCTATAACTGGCGTTTCTGATTTAGAGACAATATATGTTAATATAAGTTACTGTTATTTAATTTGTTATTCATTCAGTCTACACAGGAGATAACTGTGTAGACTATTGAGTAGTTTCAGGCTTAAAATGCAAGTGTCAAATTAGTAACTTAGGCCTGAAATGCAACTCAACAAGACGAATGTTGATGCTATTGCATTGACTGAAAAAGGATAAACTATCTGTCTTGTCTGGGATCTGATTGGTTTTTTAGTTTAAGCCACTCTCAGATTTACCGATTATATCTGGCCTATCAACAACCTGCGTGACCGAAGTATGCGTCGGGTTGTTATCTTGCTGTGTATCCTGCGCACAGCTCCTTCAGCTTTGACATAGCGAGTAGTATTGCCAAGCCTCATTATTTAAAATAACTTTTAGCAAGGAGAAGGCTATAAAATGCCGTGAAGCTTTGATCTCTAGTAAGTTGGTAATCCTCCCGATCAAAGACTGGACTGCAAATGCTTTTCTGGCGTCAGCTGCGAAGCAAGTGTATGAATCTAAGAGTTAAAAAAGCCCTCAGGTTGAGGACTTTTTTTAATAATCAAGGCTTAATCGCGAGATTACTTTTGACTTTTCAGCTTCTTTTTCAATTTAGCCAACTTGTCTTTGTGTTTAGATATTTTCTTAAGGCGAGCTTTAATTTTTTGCTTCAGGGATTTTACTTGCTTAGCCACAATGTTGCTCCTCTGTTGGTATATCCGCTGACTGATTTTTTTTAATAAAACTACGGATGAATTTTCTTAACTCTCTAGCTGCGCTTGTATCCAAGCTATCACATAAGTGAATGAACTCATCACGCTCAGCTGTATTGATGCGAATTAAGAGCTGACCATCTTTTTTATTAAGCTTGGTTTTTTTGGGTAACTCAGTCATATCATGTTTCCCCACCAAAGCTAATAAATAAAATGTATATACAAAGTATATGCTGAACAGCATTTAGTCAATCACCTCTTATAAAACTCCAACAGTCAATATCCTATCCTGACTAAAAAATTCTGGGTCAAGCTACCATAACTCTTTGAAAAGAAATGATTATGTAGTTTGTATGGCCTGATAGTAAGTTTTTGTTGCTTAACTTCCATTGAATATCCTCCAAGCTGCGGCAGTTTTTCATTCTGTATAAAATATAATTAAATAAAGCCAACAAGTTAAAAACCTATATGCTCAGAGCAGATGCATTTCACGATAGGAACACAATCTTTTTAATGAGGGCTTTGTTTTTAAAAACTTAATACGCAACGCCAATATTCTTGAGCCTGAACACCCACTATCATGTTTATTCCCCTCAACCATAAATCACAAAGGAATAGCTATGACTAATCAGACAGACCAAAAATCTAGTCCGCAAAAAGAATCTAATGATGATAAAGGAAAGCAGGAGTCTTATAAAAATACAGAGCCCAAGAAAAAACCGAATGCAGAACCGGAGAATCCACTGAAAGAGCAAAAATAGCTGATTCAACTTTAAAAGCCCTCTGAGTGAGGGCTGATGATAAAAGTTAGATATGTGAGGAGTATGGATCATGAGGCTTAGATCAGCTTACAGAAAACTTAAGCTCAAGCTATCTAAACAGTTTTACAAAGCTATTGCTCATGGTCTGAAGTTTAAATGAATGAAAAATAGCCTAAGTCATATGGAAAGATCTGAGTGAATGCTATTTCTCATTCTTTGGAATTACTCCTTAAAAGTATCGTTCAACGCCGTTTGTACGGCTTCAACACGTGCCTTGCATGCTTTATAAGCGCTCATCGATTCTTCTACAATTTTCATCAGGTTGTCGATATCTGGTTCTTGCTGAGATTCAAGCAATTCAGCATTTTTTTTCAGGATGTTATAGCCTTCCTGAAAGCTTAAAGTGTCATGACTCATGAAAATTTACCTATGTAAGTTGTACGGAGAAAATACCATCGTGTAATTCCACTTGAACGGGTTGTTGCACATCTAGTTGACGGACTGAGCGAACCACCTGATCTTGCTGGCGTACAATGGCATAGCCTTTAGCGAGAACATGACGCGGATTTTGTAATAAAGTTTCCCGCATCAGGGCATCCAGCTGTTGGCTGATGAGTTGAGTATGTTGTTGAGCTAGATGCGAGGTATCAGCTTTAAGTTGTTCCACCATCTGCACGGCATAACTGAGTTGATGGCTGGCCAGATTTTGTATCAGCTTGAGATATTGATCATTCTGGTTTTGATAGGCCTGAATCTGTTGCTGGGAAAGACGCTGAATCTTTTGTAGGTTTTGCATAAGCGCCTGGATGAGCTCCACGATATGATTACGGATACCTGCAATAACTTTACTGGGTGTATCAAAGGAACGATGCGCGATTTCATCCAGAATTGTCCGGTCTTTTTCATGTCCAATGCCTACCCAAATCGGGACTGAGCGTTTACACAGCAGGGCAGCCAGCTCATAGTCATTTAAATAAGCCAGATCATTCACTGAACCACCCCCTCGAATGATAACGATCAGATCGGGTGCTTGGCTAAAAGTTTGTGCCCATTGTCTAAGTGCTTGGGCCAGACTTTGCATAATACTTTGCGGAGCCGTATTTCCCTGAAAAGTGGCGCTGTGATAAATAAACTGACAAACCTATGCACGCTGCAATGCATCTGCATCTTTCTTGAAGTCACCCAAACCAGCAGCATTTTCAGGGGCGATTACCAGAATCCGGTTCAGATCAAAAGGGGCCGGCAGTTTTTTATTACGATCAATCAGTTTCTCAACAGTCAGCTTTTCTACGATCTGTTGATAACGTCGGGCAATGTCACCTAAAGTATAGCTAGGGTCAATCCCTACAATATTTAAAGAAAAGCCGTATTGTGGGTCAAAACTGGCCTTGACCTTGAGCAGAACTTTTAAATCACAGCTGAGCTCAATTCCGCTGTGCCGCTCAAATTGGGTGACAATTTTTTGGGCACTAAATTTCCAGATTGTGGCACGACAGCTGGCAATGACCCGATCTGTTTCAGCTTCTTTTTCTGCCAGTTCCAGATAGTAATGACCCGCTTTTATATTCAAGTTACGAATCTCGGCGGTCACCCACACCGGCTGATCGAAAGTGAGTTTAACCACTTCCTGTACCGTAGACAGATATTCTTTCAGGGAGAGTTGAGCGTCGTTTTGCATGCCGGTATAAAGTGTATTATTCAATCGAATATTAAAGCAATATGGCAAACTTCACAAATCTCGAAGCTGATGAATGGGGCAAGTATTCCAGGATTTTAAAGCTTTTAAGCTCAATAAAATTGAGCATTTTATAAAATATGTAATGACATTATAATGTCTTTGTACTGTAAATTTCCATGGGTTTGATCAGTCATTATTCCGGAAATCAACACAGGAAGTCTAAATAGCTTTATATTCTTCAACTGATTTAAGCAATCATGTAGATCAATTAACAGATCACCACAAAATAGAATCCCCTTTTAGGAAAGAGACTCGGATTGAAAAATCCTGAGACAGGTAGGATTAAAAGAATGAGGGGTTGTGCTTTTAATACTCAGCTAAGCGCTTAATAATTCAAACGAAGGATAGATTCAGGATTATGCGGCTGTAGTACCGGAAGATTTTGATCTTGTCCTTCCATATAAGCATAATCTGCCAAACTTAGCATTTCTTCATCTTCTTCACTATTTCCATAAGCATAAATTTCAGTAAAGTTTTCAAGGGGATATTTTTTCATTACCCTGATTTTCTTTTGTTCTTTACTACAGTCCGCAGTACGGTACATGCCTGTTAAATAGTCATTTTGAATGTCAGTTTCGCTACAAATCAGGTCGATTTTCAGATAGTCACAAATCGGCTTCAAGTATAGATCTATGGAGGCTGACACCAGAACCACCTGATGGCCGAGCCGTTGATGCATTCTCAATTGCTCGAACAACTTGGGATTTAATTTAAAAACTAGCTGTTCGGCATAATCCTGAGCCAATTGCTGAATATCGGTAGCATTACTATTTTTGAACATGCTGGCATAAATTTTAGGGCGCATCGCATGAGCAGGATAGAGCTTGAGATAATAGGCCTGAATCCACGGCAAAATACGAATACCGCGTTTCAGAATATGCCTTTTCGACAATGCATGGAAGATGAACCCGGTAAAACTGTCATCAGGATACAGGGTGCCATCAAAATCGAATAAGGCTAGAGTTTGAGATTTTTGACTTTGCGTATGCATGTTTGATATCGACCATCGACACGAGTGGCAAACCAGTTGGTATTATAATCCCGGCTGAGCTTCGGACCAGAAATTACCACTTCCGGCATTATGGCATAAAATGGGGTTTTACCTGTTTTCTCTTGGTAAAGTTTACTGACGCCTCGATAGGTCATGGTGTTTTCAAAGCTTTCTTCTTTTTCTTTCTTTAAGTCGGCCCGAATCTGGCGTTCAGTAATAACAAAATTATTTTTTGCGAAAACATGGATGAGCTCACGTTCTGACTGGCTCTTCTGTGCACGTATGCCACCATCTTTATTATAAAGTAATAAATCCCCATCTAGGCTGAGCTTAGTCTCGGTCAGGCTATTGAGCATCTTCTGGAAGGCTGCATTTCGACTAGAATATTTACCTGAATTATAATCTGCAAAACGGTAAATCGGTTTGTCATAGTTTGTCGGATACATCATCAGCCGATGAATACCATAATATAAGCCGCCGTATTGGGTGTATAAGTCGCTGCGCAACGCTGCAATATTTCCTCCCTGACGCTTATATTCTTTGGCATAACTAATATGAACCTGCATGGAACCCAAGGTGGTGATCGGATTCAACTTCTCACCAATATTTTGACCGAACAGTTTGGCGGCACCCGTCAAGGCACTGACACGATAATGCTTGGCCATGTAGTCAAAAATTTCACGATACAGTTCATCAAGTTCACGTTCGGTTTTCACCCGGCGCATCTGACTTAGATAATTATCTTTTGGATCCGGATGGTTTCTTAGTACATCCTGAAAATAACCCGCCACTGTTCCACCAATCGATTCGCCCAGTTTATCCTTGAATTTTTCTTCTAGGCGATCCTGCACTTCCTTCACGGCTTTTTCACCCAAACCTGGAACCACAGGATCGGCAACAAAGTTAGATTCCTGATCCACCACAGCTACAATAGTACAGATATTCTCTTTGGTTTGAGGAATGCCGAGCTGCTCGGTAATGTCATAAATATCCTTGGCCCAAGACTCGCGGTCATTGACCCGGGCTGGAATGGCTTTACGAATATGTTCAACCTCAAGGGTGGGTTCATGATCTTTAGACCACCAGGAACCATTACCGCAGCCCAGCAAACCTAGAGATAGTGTAAGCAAAGACAGGGACTTGATAGAAAAAGAAAGAGCAGGTTTTTTGTTCATGGTGCCGTAAATCAATTGAAAAGATGAGTGAACAAAGCAGATGCAGTATACTATGCTCATCAAAAAAGTGATGATTTTATATGTATATTGGTCCATATCAACTGTCAAATAATTTGATTGTTGCCCCGATGGCGGGCGTAACTGACCGTCCCTTCAGGACTTTATGCAAGTACTTTGGTGCAGGCCATGCCGTCAGTGAAATGATGACCTCGGATAAAACCCTGCGCATGAGTAAAAAGAGTTTGTATCGTGCAAATTTTGATGGTGAGCTGGCACCCATTTCAGCACAGATTGCAGGTTCGGACCCGCAGGATCTGGCAGAAGCTGCCCGTTATCAGGTTGCCAATGGGGCGCAAATAGTTGATATTAATATGGGTTGTCCAGCCAAAAAAGTCTGCAATAAACTGGCAGGCTCTGCCTTGCTGCAAGATGAAGATCTGGTGGCCCGAATTATGGACACTGTGGTCGCAGCCGTAGATGTGCCTGTGACGCTCAAAACCCGTCTGGGTTTTCTGAATGGCCAGGAAAATATTCTACGTGTCGCCAAGCGTGCTGAAGAAGCAGGTATTGCAGCATTGGCCTTGCATGGCCGTACCCGGGAAGATATGTACCTGAATACGGCACGGTATTCGCTTATTAAAAATGTGAAAGAAATATTGACTATTCCTGTGATTGCCAATGGTGATATCGACAGTCCTGAAAAAGCCAAATATGTGCTCGACTATACGGGTGCCGATGCCATTATGATCGGCCGGGCTGCTCAAGGCAGACCCTGGATTTTTCGTGAAATTGGTCATTATCTGAAAACCGGAGAATATCTGGCTGCGCCAAGCATTCATGAAGTTAAACAGGTTTTGCTTGGGCACCTGTCTGAACTTTATGAATTTTATGGTGAATACTCCGGTTGCCGTATTTCGCGTAAACATATTGCCTGGTACACCAAGGGGCTGCATTCGAGCAATGAATTCCGGCAAAGTATGTATCAGGTGGAGAACACTGCTGATCAATATAAAGTAGTGGAAGATTATTTTAATCATTTACTTGAATATGGTCAGATCATGAGTGATGTGCAGGTCGATCAAGTCAACCTGCTGGAAACCAAATAAATCAGCTCCATCGCTAATGAATTAAGGAAAGGTGCTGTAGTGAAAACAGTACCTTTTTTATCTTGAGTCGAAGCTTTTAAGTGTTCCCGTTACATTCTATTCTGACTTAAACATAGCTGCATATTATATTCACCTAAACTGGACAGGACTTGGACACTGTTTACGTGAACCTTCTCTAAGATGGGTCTCTAGCATGGCAAGATGTAGTTTCAGTCTTGTTCATTCTCATGATCAAGGGAGATTCATAATGACTAATACTAATCGTCCAGTGACAGAATTCAGCCATAAAACTTCAACAGAATTACCAGAAGAACGCAGTGAAGCCTTAGATATTGATGCTACAGATGCAAGCGCACGTCCAGATTTAAATACACCTCCTAAAGAGAGTCATCGTGTTCCAGACATGAATGAAGGTGAAGATCATCTGGTGGCTACTGGTGCCGGTACTTTAGGCGGAGCTGCTGTAGGTGCCGCATTTGGTGCTGTGGGTGGTCCTCCTGGTGCAGTCGTTGGCGGTATAGTAGGGGGTATAGTGGGCGGTATTGCAGGTAATGATATCGCAACACCCGATCATCCAAATCAGGCAGATAATTACCAGCATCCCGAAAATTTGCGAGAGGCTGATAACTATCGGCAGCCAAGTGATCTAATTCAGGAAGATAACTACTGGAGAGATGAGTACCATAATCGCCCCTATTATAGTGAAACCCGTAATATGTATAGCGACTTGGACTATGACCGTGATTATCGGGGTGCCTATCAGGTCGGATATGAGAACCGTTCACGCTATGATCGCCAGACTGAATTCTCTCATGCTGAACCGGAACTGCGTACGAAGTGGGAACAGGTCAAAGGCAATACCCGTTTAAACTGGGAAGAAGCCAAGTTCGCAGTTAAGGATGCCTGGGATCGTATGACGCGTTAAATAGCAGGTGAACATTTTGCAAATAAAAAAGCCTCTTTTTATAAGAGGCTTTTTTAAACTCTGACTGTGTTATGAGCTATGTTTCATTTCCAGAACTAGCTGATTCACCAGATCTGAGGCTTCTATTTCACGGATCTGTGCCACATTTGAACCTGCCCAGAAAGCCCCATAACCGTGATCGCCATGTTGGGCAGCTGCTGCGTATAGCTGCTTGGCCAGATCATAGGTATAAGGATAGGCCGGTACATCCAGGCGCTCAGGAGTATCTACTTCAATATGCCAGTGGTTGATAATCCCGCGAGCAGGACGACCAGAAATGCTGGCACTTACCTGAGTAAGCGGCTTAGACAATAAAGCTCTGCGATAAGCATCACTGGCATTCGAGGACTTGCATTGTACAAAGGCAGTGCCAAGCTGAACGGCTTCTGCACCCAGCTCCATCATTTGGTGTGCCTGCTGGCCATCCATAATACCGCCCGCTGCAACAACAGGCAGAGAAAAGTGCTGTTTGATCAGTTTGACTAAATTAGAGGTTTTGACAGAGGCATCAAATTTTGTGCAAAAAATTCCACGATGTCCTCCCGCTTCAATGCCTTGAGCAATAATAATATCAATTCCTGCAGCTTCAATTGCTTTGGCTTCGGCAAAGTTGGTGGCCGATACCATAGTTACAATCCCAGCTTCTTTTAAGGCCTGAATCTGGTGTGGATGCGGAATTCCGAAATGAAAACTTACCGCACTGGGCTTAGTGTCCAGAACCAAATTCAGAAAATCATCATTGTCTTTAAAGCTGGGATAGATACATTTGAGCTGGGTAGGAGCATTGGCGCCGTATTCTGCAAATTTATCTTTAAACTGCGCAATCCATGCTTGGGCGATGCTGTCATCAAGTTCTTCACTGTCATGGCAGAAAAAATTGACCTGAAAAGGGCAATCTGTCAGCTCTTGAGTCTTTAAAATCTGTGCACGAGCAGACTCAACACTGCTAGCTCCGAGACCCAGTGAACCCAAGCCTCCCTGGTTAGACACTTCAGCAGCAAGTTCAGGTGTTGAAACCCCAGCCATAGGTGCTAAAAAAATAGGATGTCGTATTCCCAATTTCTCTAATAAAGACATAGATTTGCTCCTTGTTATTTTTATTACTTTGCCTCTGGCAACAGAATTAAGCAAATAATATTGGTTATTTTATTATGAAATATAAGCTCTTTAGTAACAGGCTGATTACATTCTGCTCAGCATGAAGGCTTATGAAAAAGAGAGTCTATTTCCAAGTGCAATAAACAAAGTAGTTATCATCAACTTTTACCCAAGTGTGGCCTAAATTCATGTCTGATGATGTCCATAAAAAACTGCAAACTTGAGCTGAAATGGTCAAATCTTGAGGCATCTAAGAATATGAAGCTGTATGGTTAATCTGTCCAAACCCTATTGGTGGCGAGATGAGTGAGAAAAATACTTTAAACCTAATAGGGGTCTGCCATAATAGGCTTATCTAGCATGAAACTGAGAAGGTTATTATGAAGGCAAGGCTAATGTCATTGGCCCTTGTGGTGGGATTAACCGCTTGTACGGCAGAGCAGCAACCTAAAGATAGGGTTAATCCGGTGCAATATCAGGTGAAAACTGCTGCAGAGCTGCAACAACGCTTTAATACGCTCAATGTCCAGCTGGCGCAGGATTTCCAGCAGTTTAAAAAAGTAGAAAGCATAGCTTTTTCTCACCAGCTTCCACTGGATGTCAATAATCTGCAAACCTTGAATCAGCATCCGGTGAGCCGGACAGCATTGAAATCCAGCAAGCTTGCTTATTGCGATATGATGAATGCTTACTTTGCCGAAATGTATCGTTTGGGCCACTATAATCTGGATCTGGTCCATGCTATTCAATTGCCGAATGCCAAAGAGGAAGATCTGAAAAAGAACTTCTCTGATTCTGATCAGTTCTACAGTTTTATTCTGGATCGTTATACCACCTATCGTCAGGTTCAGCAGACCATGAATTATGGTTGTAATTTAAAAGCAGCTTTATCAGTTTAGGCGCTGAATACAAAAGCCCATCTTTAGTAGATGGGCTTTATGGTTTAGCAGCCTGTTAATTTTTCAGTTTTCGGCTTTTCACCGGGGAAGAAAAACGGGCGGAATTTAACACCAAGGATATTGCCCAGAAAGGCAAAGACCAGCCATAACCAGCCATGGATACTGCCAGAGGCGATCCCGCTAAAATAAGCACCAATATTGCAGCCATAAGCCAAACGCGCACCATAACCCAGAAGTAATCCACCGAGCACAGCAGCCAGCAGGGAGCGGCGTGGGATCTTAAAATTCGGCGCAAATTTACCTGCCAGACTAGCTGCCAGCAAGGCACCCAGCATAATGCCAAAGTTCATCATCGAGGTAATATCAAACCAGAGCGATTGAGCCAAAGCTTTGGCATTGCCCGGTTGCTGCCAGTAATCCCAGGCACTAACCTCTATTCCTGCAAGACTGGCGACTTTTGCTGCCCAAACAGCAAGAGCAGAGGTGACTCCCCATGGACGACCTGCCAAAGCAAGCGTGGCAAAGTTGAGCAGGGTTAAAATAATACCCCCCCATATTAAAGGCCAAGGCCCGCGCAGAAAACGTTTCCAGCCTTGATATTCGCTGACAGGTTCCGCTTCCAGACTGCCATGGCGTTTCTTTTCAAAATACACTGTTGCAGCAGCAATCAGGCCGAAAATGATAAAGCTTAAAACAAGTGCCGGGATCACCCCAAAACTTTCTACCACGGAAATCGGTGCCAAATGAGGCAGGTTAAACCACCAGTCCAGATGTGAAGTGGCAATCAATGAGCCTGTACAGAAGAAAAATAGCGTAACCAGCATACGGGCACTGCCACTACCGACAGTATAGAGTGTACCTGAAGCACAACCACCGCCGAGCTGCATGCCAATACCGAAAATAAATGCACCAATCATCACGGACATCGAGATTGGATTAATATTACCTTTAACCGGATTACCAAACAGTTCACCAGCTCCCAATGCAGGGAAAAACAAGAGAACTGCCAAGCCCAGCATAATCACTTGTGCACGCAGGCCGCGACCACGGCGCTCTTTAATAAAGACGCGCCAGCTTGAAGTAAAACCAAAGGAGGCATGATACAGGGTCATTCCCAGTGCGCCGCCGATGAGAA
Organism: Acinetobacter sp. S4400-12; assembly: GCF_024129495.1. NCBI lineage: Bacteria > Pseudomonadati > Pseudomonadota > Gammaproteobacteria > Moraxellales > Moraxellaceae > Acinetobacter > Acinetobacter sp. S4400-12. The sequence goes on from NZ_JAMXYB010000010.1 coordinate 24,679, forward strand.
AAAGCAAAGCCTGGTTAAGACCGACGACTTGATAGGCACCAATCGTACCGACAATAAGCAAGATAAAAGCCACCCAGACCGAAAGATTCGATCGCTGGGAGGATGCAGCAATAACTGACATGGGAGATAAAGCTTTAGAGATTAAACCGCTATATTCTACGCGACTTCTCCCCTCAACTGAGATCAGTTCAGTCATTTAAAGAGCAATTGCTCAGTCTTATAATTGATATGATTTATTGGGTTAGCTGATTTATATCGTGTTGAGATTAAACAGCGAACCGATCCAGCTGGAAAATAACATCGCTGCTACTCCCCAAAGGAGTACCCTTAAGCTGCCTTTCAACATGGATGTGCCAGAAAAGTAACTGGCGAGTGCGCCTAATAAAGCTAGAGAAAACAAGCCTACAAACCCCACCACAGACTCAACCCACTGTGCCGGGCTGAGCAAAATCGAGAAGGTGGGGAGTAAGGCACCCAGAGAGAAAGCCAGTGCCGATGATGCGGCTGCCTGTATAGGTCTGGCTGTCGTATGTTCCATAATCCCGATTTCATCACGTGCATGAGCTTGCAAGGCATTATGTTGAGTCAGCTGCAATGCAACCTCCCGGGCAAGTTCGGGTGTTAAGCCACGTTGAATATAAATCTGACTAAGTTCTCCAAGCTCTGCTGCCGGATTTTTAAGTAATTCACGATGTTCCATATGCAGGTCGGCTGTTTCAATATCTTGCTGGGATTTAACAGAAATATACTCTCCGGCCGCCATGGAGGAAGCACCTGAAATCAGTCCCGCAATACAGGTAATCAGAAGTGTCTGCGTAGACGCACCGCTAGCTGCCATTCCCATAATCAGACTGGTGACTGAAATAATCCCGTCATTTGCACCTAATACGCTCGCTCTTAACCAGCCCGTGCGGCTAATATAATGTTTTTCATGATGCTGGGAATGAATCATAGGTATAAGCTCTAACAAGTCGGAACTTGGATACAATGCATTGTTTTTTAAAAAAATTCAATAAAAAATCACGATAAAAAAAGCCTGCATTTTGCAGGCTTTTTAACATAATAACTGATCTTAGTTTTCAGCTTTTTCACGCACATTACCTGCGCCTTCTTCAACTGCAGCAGCAGTCGCAGCAGTCGCATTTTTAGCTGCTTCAGCCGTAGCATCTGCGGCACGAGATGCAGCGGCGGCTGCCTCATCAGCTGCCTGTGCTGTATTTTCGGCAGCATTATCCATGGCTCTTTCAGTTTTTACAGCAGCTTCATGACTTGCATCTTCCATATCATGACCAGCTTGGGTCGCTGCATTTTCCAGATGTTCACCTGTGGTCGCACCTGTTTCAGGGGCGTCTTCTTTCGCACAGCCTACAAGAGATACAGTTGCCACCAGACCTAAAGCAATAAGTAACTTATTCATCAAATAATATCCTTTGTTGTTGTATGAATGGCATTCAGTTTAACGACTGTTGGTAGGGTTTTGTGCTACAGAAAAGATCATAATTTGTTGAGCAAATGTAACTTTTATAAAGGCTTATAACGTTTTTTACTGCATATGTAGTGAGTCAAGGATTTTGAGCGGCCTGTTTTTAAATATTCAGTGGAGTGAAAATAAAGCAGAAGAAAAATAGGCACAATAGGTTGAATGATGACGTATAGGAGGGTGCTACATCTACCCACTCTGTATGAAATATAAAATCTGCAATAAAAAAGCCCGTAATTATACGGGCTTTTCGGGTCTGGAGAATTAAAGACCGGCAGAGGCTTTCAATGCTTCGACCTTGTCGGTTTTTTCCCAGGTAAATGCAGTATCAGAACCTTCACGGCCAAAGTGACCATAAGCAGCGGTCTGTTTATACATCGGCTGAATCAGGTTTAACATATGAGTAATGCCATATGGGCGTAAGTCAAAGTGCTCACGTACCAGCGCAATGATCAATTCTTCTGACACTTTAGCAGTGTTAAAGGTATTGATAGAAATCGAAGTTGGCTCCGCAACACCAATTGCATAAGACACCTGAATTTCACATTTATCTGCAAGACCGGCAGCTACAATATTTTTAGCAACATAACGGCCGGCATAAGCTGCAGAACGGTCAACTTTGGATGGATCTTTACCCGAGAAAGCACCACCACCATGACGCGCCATACCACCATAAGTATCTACAATGATTTTACGGCCAGTTAAACCGCAGTCACCCACCGGACCACCGATTACAAACATGCCGGTCGGGTTGATATGGAACTTGGTATCCGCATGGAACATATCGGCTGGAATGATTTTTTTTACGATTTCTTCAATTACAGCTTCTTTTAAGTTTGATTGTGTAATTTCTGGATCGTGCTGGGTAGACAGTACCACTGCATCCAGACGCACAGGTACGCCATTTTCATAGGCAAAAGTCACCTGGCTTTTAGCATCCGGGCGTAACCATGGCAGCGCACCACTACGACGCAATTCTGCCTGTTTTTCCATTAGACGATGTGCGTAAGAAATTGGCGCTGGCATTAACACATCAGTTTCACGGCTGGCATAACCAAACATGAGACCCTGGTCGCCGGCACCTTGATCTTCCGGTTTCTGGCGGTCTACACCCTGAGCAATTTCAGGAGACTGTTTACCAATCATGTTAATGACTGCACACGTTGAGCCATCAAAACCCAGATCAGAGTGGTGATAACCAATACCGTTTACGGTATGGCGTACAACTGCTTCAAAATCGATATTGGCAGTTGTTGTGATTTCACCAGCAAGTATCACCGCACCCGTTTTTACAAGCGTTTCACAAGCAACCCGTGCATATGGGTCTTCTTTTAAGATTGCATCCAAAATAGCATCACTGATTTGGTCAGCCATTTTATCTGGATGGCCTTCGCTTACAGATTCCGAAGTAAATACAGCGTACTCGCGCATAGTCCTATCACAGTTAATTTTAAAGACCCGGTATGTTACATCGACTTGCGTTTTAGAACTAGCATAAGACGACAAAATTGTCTAAAAATGTTTCAAATTATTGTGTTTTTATTTGATTATTGGAATTAAAAAAACTGATATGGCTGTTTGATTTGCTCTCCTTCAGCAATCCAGTATAGAAAATACTGACTCTATTCAGCAGAATAATAAAATTAACTGGTGATATTTTTGAATAAATTTTAGAAACAGGCAGTCCAGAAAAATAATCACCTTCATACCGGATAAATACTAAGAAAGTGATTGTTATATTAATAAAAAATCAGCGCCTTCATCATGTTCGATAAGCTGTCTTGTGGCAGGGTTAGTTTATTCTGCATATTAGCTCCAATTCTTCACTAGTCGCCAGTCGGGGTAACCAACTTTTTATATGACTTGTTTAGGACGCTATGGGGAGAGCAAGAGATGTACCAAAAGGCTTTTAGTTTGATTGAAATGATGATGGTGCTCACGATGGTTGCTATTCTGACCACTGTAGCCGTGATGAGCTATCAGGGCTATATTGTTCGGGCCCAGTTGGCCGAAGTATTTCAGTTGTCAGGTGCTTATCGAACCCAGTTTATTGCCTCAAATGAGCATTGTGATGCGGGGCGCCAGATTGGAAATGGAAGCCGGTATATTGAAAAAGTTGTGATTAATGCTGCTTGCCGGATTGAATTTCAATTACGTCAGGATGGAATCAATGCCGCCATTCGCGGAAAGTCGATTGCTTTTGAGGTCTATAGTGGCAACTGCTTTTCCAGCAATATCAGTCAACGCTATTTACCTAAAGATTGTATTGGGCAATAAATATCTGGCTTGGGCCAAAGTTCACTTTAGCGATATTTACGTCAAGACTTGGCAGCCTAAAACTTGAAGTGCGACATAAACTACCTAATTAATTTTAAAGGGTTTATGGAGTATATAAAATTGTCATACCATCATCTTAACTTTGAAGATCGTACTGCATTAATGCTTGAGTCAAGAAAAGAAGGCTTTTCACCCAGAAAATTTGCTGAACTCATTAAAAGACATCCTAGTACGATCTATCGTGAGCTTAAAAGAAATAGCATCAATGACGTTTATCAAGCTCAATGTGCTTCTAATAATTCATTCACTAGACGTAGGCGTGGTCACAGAAAACTCAAAATCGATTCAATCCTCTGGAAATTTATTGTTGAAGCGATCCGTTGTTTATGGTCTCCTCAGCAAATATCAAAGCGTTTAAAGAAATTTTCTGATTTGGATCAAACAATGAATGTTAGCTATACAACGATTTATTCAACTATTCGAGCATTACCAAAGGGTGAGTTGAAAAAAGACTTATTATCCTGCCTTCGTCATGAAAATAAAAAGCGAAAAGCTAACGGTGAACCTAAAAAAGATTCTATATTACAGGATATTAAAACTATTCATGAGCGCCCAGCCGAAGTTCAAGAAAGAAAAATACCGGGTCATTGGGAAGCCGATTTAATTAAAGGTAAAGACAATAAAAGTGCGATAGCAACACTTATTGAACGAAATACACGGCTCTGTGTCTTGGCAACATTACCTGATGCAAAGGCGGAATCAGTCCGCAAGGCTTTAACTGAAGCTCTCAAATATTTACCTGCAGAACTGCGTAAAACGTTGACCTATGACCGTGGACGTGAGATGTCAGAACATAAAATACTCGAAGAGGATTTAGGCATAGATGTATATTTCTGTGACCCGCATTCACCATGGCAAAAAGGCACATGCGAAAATATGAATGGTTTAATTAGGCAATATTTACCTAAAGGGATTGATTTGAATCAGGCAGATCAGCATTATTTAAATCAAGTTGCCATGTCACTGAATACTCGTCCTAGAAAAGCATTAGATTGGCTTACACCATTAGAGAAATTTGCTCAGCTTGTTGATTATCATAAGGCTTTTGAAACTGTCGCACCTCATGTTTGAATTCGCCCTTATATATGGAGGTACTGAATTATAAAAACTAGATAAGGGGTGTTTAAAATCTACCTTAGATTGACATTTTAAATCTAAAAAATAGCACAAAAACAGCACATGCCTTACTCTGGTTAAAATCAGATATTTTGCTGAACAAAAAGATCATTTTTTCTTAAAAGCTCTTTCTAGGCGACAGATTTAAAATATATGGAAGTGATTTGAAAACTTTATTTTTGAACGGTTGTCAGGATTTGATGGTCTGGAATGAAAGGCTTTTCTCTAAAAAGTGCAGAATATTCACCCGATAAAAAAATACAAGATCAATAAATTGATAAATATTGTAGGGGAGTCTTTACCCCTCGCTGTTTTTTTAAGACAATAGAACACAGTTTTGAAAGTCTTTTCATCATTTCCTATTTCTGAATTATTTTGGACTCTGATTTATGACAACCCCGCTTAATGAACGTCGTATTGCAAACGCAATTCGTGTATTGGCAATGGATGCTGTGCAAAAAGCAAACTCAGGACATCCAGGTGCTCCAATGGGGATGGCAGACATCGCTGATGTGGTCTGGCGCGAATTCCTGAACCATAACCCAGCTAACCCGAATTGGGCTAACCGTGACCGTTTTGTATTGTCGAATGGTCATGGTTCTATGCTTCAATACGCACTTCTTCATTTAACGGGCTATGATCTTTCAATTGAAGATCTGAAAGCATTCCGTCAGCTTCATTCGAAAACTCCGGGTCACCCTGAGCTGGGCTATGCGCCCGGGATTGAAACGACCACCGGTCCATTGGGTCAAGGTATTGCCAATGCTGTTGGTTTTGCGCTGGCAGAAAAAACCTTAGCAGCACAATTCAACAAAGACGACATCAAGGTTGTCGATCACTACACTTACTGCTTCCTGGGCGATGGCTGCTTAATGGAAGGCGTTTCACATGAAGTCTGTTCATTGGCAGGTACTTTGGGTCTGGGTAAGCTAATTGCTTACTACGATGACAATGGCATCTCGATTGATGGCGAAGTAGAAGGCTGGTTCTCTGACGATACAGAACAGCGCTTCCTGGCTTATGGCTGGCAAGTACTAAAAGTTGATGGTCACGATGCAGATGCGATCCGTCAGGCAACTGTTGAAGCAAAAGCAGAAGCGAACAAACCAACCATTATTATCTGTAAAACCGTGATTGGTTTGGGTTCACCAAACAAACAGGGTAAAGAAGACAGTCATGGTGCACCACTCGGTCATGACGAAATCGTGTTGACTCGTGAAGCGCTAGGCTGGACTGACGAAGCATTTGTGATTCCTGAAGATGTGTATGCAGCTTGGGATGCGAAAGCCAAAGGTGCTGAATCAGAAGCAGCCTGGAATGAAACTTTTGCCGCTTATGCAGCAAAATACCCAACTGAAGCCGCTGAACTTAAACGTCGTTTATCTGGTGAACTACCAGCCGACTTCGTCGCTAAAGCAGATGCATATATTGCAGAAGTGAATGCCAAAGCTGAAACCATTGCAACACGTAAAGCCAGTCAAAATACCCTGCAAGCGCTGGTCCCTTCTTTACCGGAGGTTCTGGGTGGTTCTGCTGACCTTGCAGGCTCTAACCTGACTTTATGGAAGGGCGCACAAGGCGTACAGGACAATCCGGCAGGTAACTACGTACACTATGGCGTACGTGAGTTCGGTATGACTGCAATTGCCAATGGTGTAGCACTACACGGTGGTTTCATTCCGTATGTAGCAACATTCCTGATGTTTATGGAATATGCACGTAATGCGGTGCGTATGTCTGCTCTGATGAAACAGCGTGTGATCCATGTCTATACGCATGACTCAATCGGTCTGGGTGAGGATGGTCCTACGCATCAGCCAATCGAGCAAATTGCATCTTTACGTGGTACACCAAACCTGAATACATGGCGTCCATGTGACACAGTTGAAGCAGCGATTTCCTGGAAATCTGCTTTGATGCGTGCTGAAGGTCCGACGGCGTTGATCTTCTCTCGTCAAAACCTGCCATTCCAGAACCGTACAGATGCTCAAATTGCTGACGTGGCAAAAGGCGGTTATGTACTGGCTGAAGAAAAAGGCGAGTTAAAAGCGATCATCATTGCAACAGGTTCTGAAGTAAGCCTGGCGATGGAAGCTTATGCTCAGCTAGAAGGTGTGCGTGTCGTCTCTATGCCATGTGCAGAAGAATTCATGAAGCAGGAAGCGGCTTATCGCGAAGCAGTCTTGCCGACCCATATCCGTGCACGTATTGCAGTTGAAGCGGCGCATGTAGATTACTGGTGGAAATTTGTAGGTCTTGATGGTCGCGTAATTGGCATGACCACATATGGTGAATCTGCACCTGCAAAAGATTTATTCCAGTACTTTGGTATCACCACTGAAGCTGTGGTTGCGGCGGTAAAAGAAATCACTGCTTAATCTTTAAATAGGCTGTAGAAAAACGCTCCGGATTCGGGGCGTTTTTTGTTGATAAACAAAAATATAGTTCAAGTTGTTTTATAGAGGTGTTGATTCAAATCCTCAGAGATCGTCATCAATATTATTTTAAAAGAACGGTGTTTATTATGGTATAAACTTAAACACTAAGAATATTCCATTATTTTTTAATAATATAGAAACCTACAGGGCTGTTTTAAGCGTGGCAGAAATTACTATTAAAGACATGATGAAAATTCCACAACAAGAATGGCTTGTATTGTGGAAAGGCTATCAAAAGTTTTATCAAACCGAAATATCAGAAGAGGTGAGTTCTAATACTTGGTCAAAACTGACCAGCCCTGAACAGGACAATATGTACGGTTTTGCTGCACTCATTGATCAAAAGGTCGTAGGGGTGGTGCATGTGGTTGAGCATGAAAGTAGCTGGACCATGCGGCCTTATGCTTATGTGCAGGATCTATTTACTCATCCGGATTATCGGGGACAGGGTGTGGCGCGCAAACTGATTGAGCATGTATATCAGGTGGCACAGCAGCGTAATTGTGATCGGGTCTATTGGCTAACGCAGGAAAGTAATCGTCAGGCACAAGTCCTGTATGACAAAGTGGCCAAAAAAACCGGATTTATCCAATATCGTATGGCCTAAATGCCTAGCTTTACATGAGAATTTACAATTTCATTGTTTCATGGTTGCAACAAAACGTTTTATCTTTAGGGATGTAATCATTTTAATAGTCTATAAACTGAAGCTTATTCAGATGAGAGATAACCACATGAATTTGAAAACATTAACTTTAGGGTTAGCTGTTGCATCCGTTGCAACTTTTAGTTTTGCAAAACCATTGACTTATACGATTGACCCGACACATACAGCGACAGTATTTAGCTGGAGCCATTTTGGTTTCTCTACACCATCAGCCAATTTCTCTGATATTCAGGGTAAGATCGTGGTTGATAATGCGAAGCCAGAAAAGTCATCGGTCAATGTTACCATTCCAGTGTCGAGTATTAATACCAACGTAAAAGCACTGGATGAGCATATACTGAAGGCTGATTTCTTTGATGCGGCTAAATACCCAAACATTACATTTAAAAGTACCAAAGTAGAAACGAAGGATAAAAAGAACTTCAAGATTACCGGTGATTTAACCATTAAGGGAATTACCAAGCCAGTGGTACTGGATGCAGTATTGAATAAACAGGCTGAACACCCAATGGCTAAAGTGCCTGCAATTGGTTTTAATGCGACGACTTCTTTTGATCGTTCAGCATTTGGTGTAGGGGCTTATACACCTAATGTAGGTGATAAAGTGACGGTGCAGATTACTACCGAAGCAAGCATTCCTGCTCAGCCAGCCAAAAAATAAGTTTGTAGCCATAAACTTATCAAAAAGCACTCTTCTGGAGTGCTTTTTTTGTTGCTGAATCAGGCAGCTGTAGTTAATAAAAACTCTTCCTTTCTATCAATCTATTGAACAGATTTTTGATCATAAAGATTCATTTTTAGTATCGAAAAAATAATGGCTACAGTTATAAACCAGAATAAGCTCTCTACAAAGACCTGAACCAAAAGAGAAGATTGTTCGGCTAAGCTGCTGGAGGGCGAATTACCCAAGAAAAATACTGTTGAAGTCAATCAGGGCTTTGGGGGTGCCATATTGGTGTAAAAGCCTTGAAGTCACAGTTTGAAGTATGAAAGTTGATGGTTGGAGATTGCCCCCTTGCTTTCTGGTCTGATACAGGAAGAGAAGCTTTAAACTTGACCTCAACATCAGACTGCCCAGATAAAACAGATAGAATCCGCCAAAGATTATTAAAACCTGTTGTAACCAGATAATTTTATGAAATAGAAAATGGGCCACTGAGCGCACAGACTGACACCCAGAATACCAGTAAAATACCTAAGGCTGCACATAAAGCCTGTTGGCTGGACTACCGGATGGCACTTGATGTCACAGAGAAAACTTTGGCCCGGGACTGATCAGGGCGAAAAATGAATCATAGCAATCCCAAATCATGCGCCCATAAAATTTCTACAGGTAAGAGTCAAGTTTAGGTCTAAAATGCCGCTGGCTTGGAGGTCATATTTAATTGCGCCAAAAATTTGCTTAATACAGTCTGTGAAGTTGCCTCAAGTGTAGGAGCAAACTGTAGACTGGCAGTTCGTAATTCAGGAATATTAATCTTTGCCTGACGCAATTCAGAGCTATGGCCAATCAGCCATTTTTCCAGACTGTCACTGGCCACTTCAGCATGAAATTGTAGCGCCAGGATATTTGAACCCACACGAAAGGCTTGATTTGGGTAATGTTTGGAGCTAGCCAGCAATATTGCCTGTTCAGGTAAATCAAAGCTGTCACCATACCAGTGCAGTACATTAATATTTTTTAAATCTTCTAAGGGATTGTTTTCAATACAGGAAAGACTCAGTTGAGACCAGCCGATTTCTTTATACGGTCCTGCATAGACTCGAGCACCGAGTGCATGAGCAATCAATTGAGCACCTAGACAGATACCTAAAGTAGGGAGATTCTTTTTCAAACGAACTTTAAGTAAGTCTATTTCCTGATGTAAGAAAGGATAGTCTTCTGTGTCATAAACCCCAATCGGGCCACCTAAAATAACAGTCAGACCTGAGTGCTCATACGCTTGACGCAAGTCATCTACACCGGCTTCAAAATAGCGTACCCGTAGTCCCAATTGATAAAAGACATCCTCCCAGGCACCTAAATCCTCAAAAGCCAGATGTTGAATTGCATATACAGTATCGGGTAAATGGTCCAAGTTCAGCATAATGGTGAGATTAAAAAAGGAAATATTGATTTAACGTCATTTTGCGTAAAAATAGAAGTCTTTTTAACTCAAAGGCTGGGTGTGCTAGAAAGAGCTTCTGTGCTCAAGCTAGCCTGATATTAAACATGAAAACAGCTTAGTATCATGGTGCCGCCGTATTTTCCTTTTTAGCCGGAAAAGCGGTAGAGTAACGATAATAGAGAAAAAGAGTTCCAGAAGAAAAATGCCAAACATCTGCCTTTATATTGATAAAAAACGTATCAGCCCTTATGCCATGTCAGTGTATGTGGCTTTGACAGAAAAAGGACTTCATTTTCAGGAAAAAGTGATTGATCTGGATCAGCAGGAACAACACTCTCTGGCTTATCGCAGAATTTGTCCAACTGGCAAAATTCCCTGTTTGGTGGTTAACGATTTCCATTTATTTGAATCCTGGGCCATTACGGAGTATGTGGAAAATAACTTTCCATTCCCGGAGTATCCCGCACTTTATCCTGATGAAACTAAAGCCAGAGCAAAGTGCCGCGCAGTTCAGGCCTTGGTAAAAACTGACTTTATCTCAATCCGGCAGGCAATGCCTTCAGATTCAATTTTTGTGCCACCTCAAGTACCTGCCATTTTTTCAGCCGAGGCCATGCAGGATATTCAGCGTTTATTGGCAGTCACAGACACTGTATTAGGAGAGGAGCTTTGGTTAACTGAACACTGGTCCATTGCCGACTTTGATCTGGCCTTTATGCTACACCGCTTACTTAGTCATCAGATTGAACTGCCTGAAAAAATTCAGGCGTATATCCAACGTAATTTCCAGCGTAGTTCGGTTCAGTCCTGGATTCAGGAAAATGCAAAGTTAGGTGCCTAAGCTATTTTTTATTGAGGCTGGGTTATGCAGATAGCTATGGCTGTTATAGGCAGACTATAAAAATTGGGTGGAGATTTAAGTGACCGAGGATAGACATTCCTGATAGGAGTTTTATCCCAATTATGTGATCTGTGTATTTTTAGATGAACCAGACTATACAAAAAAGAGTTTAAATATCAGTAGTTCCAACGTAGTATTGAAAATAAGCAGCGAAAAAACAGCTTAAAATCAAAGGTAATATTAAAAATAGAAGGAGCATTGTATGGGAGGCTCACATCAACATGATCACAGTCATGTAGAAGTCAGTGCTAAAAATGCTAAAAAACTGTCCTTGGCATTGCTTCTGACCACGACCTTTTTAATTGTAGAGGTCATAGCAGGTTTCATGACCCAAAGTCTGGCATTGCTCTCTGATGCTGCCCATATGTTTACTGATGCAGCCGCACTGGCCATTGCACTGGCGGCGATTAAAATTGGCCAAAAACCGGCAGATGATAAACGTACATTTGGTTATCAGCGATTTGAAATTCTGGCTGCTCTGTTTAATGCGCTCATGCTTTTTGTGGTGGCGCTTTATATCCTGTTTGAAGCCTATCAGCGTTTTAGTCATCCTCCTGAAATTCAAAGTGTGTGCATGTTGGCCGTTGCGGTACTTGGTCTGATCATCAATCTGATTTCAATGAGGATTCTGGTTTCTAGTAGTCAGGAAAGCTTAAATGTTAAAGGGGCTTATCTGGAAGTGCTAAGTGATGCGATAGGCTCAGTCGGCGTCATTATCGGGGCCATCATGATCTATTTTAGCGGATGGATGTGGATTGATACGCTGATTGCCGTCCTGATTGGTTTTTGGGTGATGCCACGCACCTGGGTTTTGCTGAAACAAAGTATCAATATCCTGCTGGAAGGTGTGCCAGATGAAATTGATATTGAAAAGCTGCGTAATGACCTGTTGTCACTGGAGGGCGTGAAAGAGATTCACCAGTTAAAAGTCTGGGCTATTACTTCTAAGAAAGTCATGTTAACGGTTCATCTGGTTGCGCCAGAGGTTGATTATAAAAAACTGCATCAGCAAGCATTTGAGATGTTGAAGCATGCGCATCATATTACCGAAATGACCCTACAAATTGAAGATGAGCATTGTCTACTAGAACAGCATCAACATGAGTCATATGAAGGGCAGGAAAACCATTCACATTGATCAGTGGATGGTTATTGCAAAGCCATTATTTTATTCATTTTCATTTGGCAACTAGAAAGACGGGGTTGAGGCTCTAATTTCGTGTAGAAATTGTTTTCAATGAAGCTATAAAAATGATTCTTAAAACTTTATGAAAAATAATGCTTAGGTTAAGATGAGTGATCATTTGTAAACGTACTTTAGAAGACCTATGCAACCATTTGTTCTATATAACTCAGAGCAACGTAAAAAAGTTGAATTTGTTCCACGCAAAGCAGGGCATATCGACATGTATGTGTGTGGTATGACAGTTTATGATTACTGTCATATTGGACATGCTCGGGTCATGGTTGCATTCGACTATATTATTCGTTTCCTGCGTAGTCAGGGCTGGAACGTAAAATATGTACGTAACATCACCGATATTGATGACAAGATTATTAAGCGTGCTAATGAAAATGGCGAAAGCATCACGGCACTGACAGATCGCTTTATTCAAGCCATGAATGAAGATGCAGCCAACTTGGGGTGCTTGGAGCCAGATGAGGCGCCTCGTGCTACGGAATACATCGACCAGATGCAAAGCATGATTGGCAATCTGGTTGAAAAGGGAACCGCCTATCCGGCAGCAAATGGTGATGTATATTTTCAGGTAGAAAAGTTTGAAAAATATGGCCGTCTTTCGGGGCGTAAACTGGACGACATGCAGGCAGGTGCTTCGGAACGTGTAGATGTCGAAGTTGAAAAAAAACATCCTTTTGACTTTGTGCTCTGGAAACATGCCAAGGAGAATGAGCCGGCTTGGGCTTCTCCATGGGGCAATGGCCGTCCGGGCTGGCATATTGAATGCTCTGCCATGTCGACCTGCTGCCTGGGTAACCACTTTGATATTCATGGCGGTGGTTCGGACCTGATGTTTCCGCATCATGAAAATGAAATTGCGCAATCAGAAGCCTCTACAGGTGAACAGTATGTGAATTACTGGATGCATGTGGGCTTTATCAATGTCGATGGCGAAAAAATGTCGAAGTCGCTGGGTAACTTCTTTACCATTCGTGATGTCATGGAAAAGTTTCATCCGGAAGTGATTCGCTATTTCATTGTGTCTTCACACTACCGCAGTCCGGTGAACTTCTCTGATGTGGCACTGAAGGAAGCTAAAACTGCGTTGTCACGTTTCTATCATTCATTTAAGGCGTATCAGGCTGTTTATGGTGACAAGCGAGTAGACAACTTGGATGAAACCCTAGTGGAGCGCTTCAATGCCGCTATGCGTGATGACTTTAATACGGCAGAGGCAATTGCAGTCCTGTTTGAAATCAATAAAGAGCTGAATCGCGCGGTTAAAGAGGACAAGGCTGAACAGGCTGCTATTCTGTATGCTACTTTAAGCCACCTAACCAATATTCTGGGTCTGGTACAGCACAATGTCGATGAGTTTTTAAAATCTGATATTGGGCAGGATGCTTTGGGTCTAACTGAAGAACAGATCGAAGATCTGATTCAGCAGCGCCAAGACGCCAAAAAAGACAAAAACTTTGCCCGTGCTGATGAAATTCGTCAGTCCTTACTGGACCAAGGAGTGGTTTTGGAAGATACCCGTCAAGGAACAGTATGGCGTCGTGCTGATTAATTCGACACTTGATCGCATGGAGAGTTGACAGTTGTAAGAAACTCTCTATAATTCATTTCCATATTGCGGGAATAGCTCAGTTGGTAGAGCACAACCTTGCCAAGGTTGGGGTCGCGAGTTCGAGTCTCGTTTCCCGCTCCAAAATTTTAAAAACCCTGATCGAAAAATTGGGGTTTTTTATTGCTTGCTAAAAAACTATAAAAAACCGATCAGGAAAAGAGAACTGTATAGCTCTAGATTCGGGGCGAATGAAGAATTTAAAGGCATTCTGTTTAAGTTTTATTAAAAGCACACTATTTTCAAAACTGCGATTCGCATAGATATGATAAAATTGCGAAAATTATTCGTATCTCACGAAAGTTTTTCTCTGTCCTTAGTGTAGGTAAACAGGCTTTGAATCAAGAAAAAACAGCGAACTTATTCGATTTCCAGAAGGTTGCACTTGAAACATTACGCATTGAAGAAAATGCGTTACAGATTTTAGCTACGCAGATTGATGGCCGTTTTAGTCGGGCATGTGAAATTATCCTGCGATGCAAAGGGCGTCTGGTCATCACCGGGATGGGGAAATCTGGTCATATTGGCCGTAAAATGGCAGCCACCTTTGCTTCCACAGGTACGCCGTCTTTTTTCATGCATCCAGGTGAAGCGGGGCATGGTGACTTAGGAATGCTGGTCGAAGGAGATGTGCTGATTGCCATTTCTAATTCAGGCAAAAGTGATGAAATCATGATGCTGATGCCTTTGATCAAGCACCTTGGTGTACCTTTAATTACCATTAGTGGTGATGATCGCGGCCCGATGCCACAAAATGCTGATGTTGCCCTGACTTTGGGCGATATTCAGGAAGCTTGTCCACTGGGCCTGGCACCGACATCTTCAACGACTGCCACCTTGGCGCTGGGGGATGCTTTGGCAGTGGCCTTGCTGGATGCTCGCGGGTTCACCTCAGATGACTTTGCACGATCACATCCTGCAGGTGCGCTTGGTAAGCGCTTGCTGCTGCATGTAAAGCATTTGATGCATACGGGGGAAGATTTGCCGAAGGTCGCACCTGATACCCCGATGAATAAAGTGCTTTATGAAATTTCTGATAAGCGTTTAGGTTTGACCACAATTGTGGATGAGCAGGAGCGTTTGCTCGGAATTTTTACCGATGGTGACTTGCGCCGCCTGATTGATAAACAGCAAGGTTTTGATGTTAATCTTCTGGTGCAGGACGTGATGATTCAAAATCCATGGACGATTTCTCAGGAAGCACGTGCAGTCGAAGCCTTGGAACGTATGAACGAGCGTAAAATAAACCAATTTGTAGTGGTGGATGAGACCAATAAGGTGATTGGTGTGATCAGTATGCATGACCTGATTCAGGCTGGGGTAAATTAATCGATGGCATCTTATGTATTACTAGAGCAGGCACGTCATATTAAAGCATTGGTGCTAGATGTAGATGGTATTTTAAGCGATGGTTTTGTCACGTTGACCAATACAGGCGATGAAATCAAATCTTTTGATATTCGCGATGGCTTGGGGGTGAAACTGGTTCAGCAGGCTGGTATCAAAGTGATTATCATCACTGGACGTAAAAGTAATATCGTTGAAAAGCGTATGTCAGATCTGGGAGTCGATCTGGTCTATCAGGGTCGTGAAGACAAAGGTCTGGCTTTGAGTGAGGCTTGTACACAACTGGAGATTGCGGTAGAAGATTGCCTGTATATGGGGGATGACTGGCCAGACCTGTCTGCATTTGCCATTGCTGGTATGAAGGTGACAGTACCGAATGGTCATGTGGAAGTTCGCCGTCGTGCCGATCTGGTGACTCAGGCCATGGGCGGGCGCGGCGCAGTGCGTGAAATTTGCGATATGCTGCTGACCTCTAAAGGCGTATACCAAGAGTTACTTGAAAAATATATGCGTGCACCTTATTAATAATTCATACGATTTGGATTAAGTACACCGCTTATGGATACTAGATTTTTATACCTTACGGCTGTCATTATTGCCGCAATAAGTGGTGGTTATTACTATTACAGTGGAAAAGGCAACAAGCTGCAGACAGATTCTGCCCGCAGCATGACTTATTCTGCCAAGGATATTAACTTAACCCAAACTGATGAAAATGGCATGCTGTCAGTTCGTGCACAAGTCGATGAGCTTGAACAAAACCTACAGCAACGAAGTTCGTATCTGAAAAATCTGCTAGCTTCCACCTATAAAGATGGCAAAGTAGAGGCCACTTTTATTGCCAAGCTGGGAAATGGTTATGATGACAATACAAAAGTGGTACTTTCGGATGGCGTGATCGCGACCAAGTTCCTGGACAATGGAAGAATCCGCTTTCGTACGGATGAGCTGACAGGTTTTCCGAAAACACGTGAAATTGAAACCGACAAAACCGTTCTGGTGGATTCTCCCCAGGCCGAGTTTGTGAGTCAGGGGCTTAAAGCCGATCTTAATGATGGTCAATACGAGTTCTTTAATATTCGAGGAAAGTATGAACCAAATTCGTAGAGTTAAAATGATGAGCACTTTCCTGAAGCGCATGGCGCTCGTGACGATAGCCGGATGCTGTTCAGTGACGGCTTTCGCTTTGCCATCTGACCGTAATCAGGCAATTACCCTGCTGGCAGACCGTGCAACCTTTAATGAGCGTACAGGGGTAACCACTTACTCCGGGAATGTCATTATCGAGCAGGGCACTATGAAGTTGCAGGCCAACTCAATTGTGGCCAATCTGAACAGTAAAAAGCAGATCAGTGTTATTACTGCAACAGGTAGTCCGGCTCGGTTCCAGCAAAAAATAGACGCGGCGAAAGGTCTGGCGAAAGGACAAGCACAAAAAATTGTTTATAATGCTGAAACCGGTATTATTACCCTGTCAGGCAATGCTTACCTGCAGCAGGATGGTGCCAGCATTCGCGGTAATATCCTTAAATACAGTATGAATAAAGGGGATATTGAGGCCATCGGTACACCGAACAAAACCGGTTCATCTTCAGGTCGTGTAGAGATTGTGATTCCGCCATCCGCGAGTCAGTCCTTCCCGGGAGCACGTGATTAATGGAGCAAGTGCAGCAGGTTCAGACTTTATGCATCAAACATCTGGCAAAAAACTATAGCAAACGCTGGGTAGTTAAAGATGTTTCTTTCAGCATGGAAAGTGGTCAGATTGTAGGGCTTTTGGGTCCTAATGGTGCCGGAAAAACCACCAGTTTCTATATGGTAGTCGGACTGGTGCGCATGGATAAAGGTGAAATTCATCTAGATAATCTGGATTTATCTGATCTGGCCATGCATGAACGTGCCCGTAAAGGCATTGGCTATTTGCCACAGGAAGCCTCTATTTTCAGAAAGTTGACTATCGCTGAAAATATTATGGCAATTCTGGAAACCCGTAAGGATTTGAATAAGGAGCAACGTCAGCAGCGCCTCAAGGAATTGCTGGCAGATTTTAAAATTACTCATATCAAAGATTCATTAGGGATGAGTGTTTCCGGTGGAGAACGCCGTCGTGCTGAAATCGCACGGGCATTGGCTGCTGATCCGAAATTTATGCTCTTGGATGAACCTTTTGCAGGGGTCGATCCAATCTCGGTTGGTGATATTAAAGACATTATCATGACCTTGAAAGAACGTGGAATCGGGGTGCTGATCACCGATCATAACGTACGTGAAACTCTGGCGATCTGTGAGCATGCTTATATTGTCAGTGAGGGTGCTGTCATTGCAGAGGGTACGCCGAATGAAATTCTGGCCAATGAAACGGTGAGAAAAGTTTATTTGGGTGATGATTTTACTGTTTAAGTCCGTTACTATTTTCTTTAAAATTCCCTCATTATCAGCTTAGAATGATGAGGGAATTTTTTTAAGCATTTATTTGAAAGAACACAGTCTTTTTAAACAAACTTTGTTATAGTCTTTGCAAAATGTAAAATATAAGAAATCATGTTATTTCGGGTAAAACACAGCGTTAAAAATCAGAGGAAAGTTTACGTGAAAAGTGGAATATTTATGTTTTTCCTTTTTCCTCTGCAAATCTCTCTCGTTCATGCAGAAACCAGCTATTTTTCAAATATAAAAAATAGTTTTGGAAAACTGATTGCTCCTGAGCCTACCTCTTCTGCCTATAAGGTGGAGATGTCTAGTTTAAGTCAATACTCTATGGATACCTCCCGAGTCGCAGAGCTGCCTCAGGTGATACGCCCGCAGCCAGGACAGGGTGTAGTCAATCCAATGGCTGTAGCTTTGCCCCGAAAAATGGGTTTAATTGATGCAGTGCATACAGCGGTACAAAGGCGTCCTGAAATTTCACAAAGTGTTTCTCAATTATCTGCGCAGGCTGCCAGTATTGATGTAGCGAAAGCCGCCTATTATCCCCAGATATCCGGGGGGCTAGGGACAGGTGATTTCACTACCGGAGAGCGTGGGCGGCAGGTCATTTCTTTAAATGCTACTCAAGTTGTATATGATTTTGGCAAAATTAAAACCAATGTCAGTGTCGAAGAAGCCAGACTGACAGAAGAACAGGCACGTGTACTGATCAGTCTGGATCAGATTGCTCTGGAAGTTGCGGATGCCATTATTAATATCAAGCGCTATCAGGAAATTACCAAGATTGCCCAGCAACAGATTGAGGGCATTGGGCGGATCGCAGAAATTGCGAATTTACGTGCCCAAGCCGGAATCAGCAGTCAGGCTGACCCTATCCAGGCCCAATCCAATCTTGAAGCAGCAGAGTCGAATCTACTGATTCAGCAAACCCAGTTAAGACAGTACCAGCAGCGCTTGCGCAATCTGCTGGGATTTGATGTTTCTCATATTGAATGGGTCATTCCAGAGAAGATTGTGCAGCAAGCCCATCTGTATCAAGATCCTGATTTTACCCGGATTCCCAATATGATTTTGGCCAATGCCGGTGTGGAAGTGGCACGCTTACAGAAAAATCAGGCACGCTTAAGCAGCTATCCGACCTTTAACTTGAAAGGTAGTGTAAGCCAGGCCGTGAATGGGCGAAACCCGAATAATAATGAAGATGACGGTTTCTACAATTCTATTATGCTGGAAGCCAGCAGTAACTTTTATCAAGGTGGAGCGATGCGTTCTCAGGCTCGTGCAGCCAGTTTTGCCGAAGAAGCAGCGCGTGCTCAGGTCAATACCGTTTATTTGGATGTGCAGGATCAAATCCGTCTTATCCGTGAACAGATAGAGAACAAGCAAAAGCAGATGGATGTTTTGGCTAAACGCCGCTCGACCACTGCCCGGACCAAAGAGCTTTATCAAGAACAATATAAATTAGGTACGCGTACCGTGGTGGATCTGTTGAATGCCGAGCAGGCGATTCATAGTGCGGCTCAAGAGATTGAGGCAGCGCGTTATGATATTTATGCTGCGATTGTGCAATATATTCAGGTCACTGGTCGTACGCGCGATCTTTATGCGCTTAATGATATTTCAATTCAAGGATTTGAAGTTCAGCCATGAGTACTATAATAAATTATCAACCGTGGCTCCAAGCGGTTTTGAATATTGCAAAACATTATCGAATTGAGCCTTCTGAAGAGCGGATCCGTTTACAGCTAGATTGGAGTCAGCATCAGGATGCCGATGAGATACTGAAAATCGTCAGCCGCCAGATTGGTTTAAATGTCCGTAAAAATAACTTTGACAGTGGTTTGCTAAACCCGTGGCGTTTACCTTTGCTGGTTGAATTTCAGAATGGTGATGTGGGTGTCATTGAGCGGATTGATACGGCAGGAAATGTCAGTGTTCAACTGAGTGGAGATCAAGGTCTTTCTCAGGTATTTAAAGTCGAGCAGCTGAATGAAGGGGTAAAACATCTTTATATTTTACGTCCCGAATCATCCGTACCTGATGCCCGTGTTGATGAATATATCAAGCCCTTTGAAAAAAACTGGTTCTGGTCCATTGTTCTGAATGACTGGAAGCGTTATATCGATGTTATGTTTGCCTCATTGATTGCCAATATTCTGGCACTGGCAACCATCGTATTTTCAATGAATGTCTATGACCGGGTAATTCCATCCCAGTCTGTTCCTACTTTATGGGTGCTGGCAAGTGGGGTACTCATTGCGGCGATTTTTGAGTTTATCTTGCGTGTCTCCCGGATTTATCTGTCCGATATTATTGGGAAACGCGCAGACCTGAAAATCTCTGACCGGGTATTTGGACATTCGCTCCGAATTAAAAATAGTGAGCGCTCCAAATCTACCGGTACTTTTATTTCACAGATTCGAGAACTGGAAGGGGTACGTGAACTGGTCACCTCAACCACTGTGACCGCAATTGCAGATCTTCCATTCTTCTTCCTGTTTCTGGGGATTTTCTGGATCATTGGCGGTAACCTGTTCTGGGTGATGCTGCTGGTTGTACCCTTAATGATTTTGCCGGGTATTCTGGCACAGAAAAAACTGGCAGAGCTGGCTCAGCTGGGGATGCGTGAATCCTCCATCCGTAATGCCTTGCTGGTAGAGGCCGTACAAGGCATTGAAGATGTCAAGCTATTACGTGCAGAAGCCCGTTTCCAGAATCAGTGGAATCATATGAACGAAGTTTCTGCTGATGTCAGCATGCAGCAACGTAAAATTGTCGGCTTGATGACCGCATGGACTCAAAAAATTCAGGGTTTAACCTTTGCAATTGTAGTGCTGGTGGGGTGCTTTGCGGTTATGGAAGGCGAAATGACAACCGGTGCACTGGTGGCCTGTTCAATTCTGTCTTCACGTATGCTTGCACCGATTTCACAACTAACAGGTGTTTTGGGGCGTTTACAGCAGGCGAAAGCTGCAAAAGCCGGGCTGGATGAGTTGATGAAAAAGCCGGTAGACCAGCCTGATTATGCTCACCTGATTCATCGTCCGGTTTTAAGTGGCCATTATGAGCTGAATAATGTGGTATTTAAATACACCGAAGATGATACAAAACCGAGTTTAATGATTCAAAAACTGGAAATTAAACCGGGAGAAAAAATTGCGATTCTTGGTCGAAACGGTGCTGGAAAATCAACCCTGTTACAGTTGCTATCGGGAATGCAGGTGCCTATACAAGGTACAGTTAAACTCGATGGACTCGATTTAAACCTGATTGATCCGGCAGATGTGCGTCGGGATATGGGCTTGCTTAATCAGCACTCACAACTGTTCTATGGCTCTATTCGTGAAAACCTGACGCTTGGTGCACCATTGGCAACCGATCAGCAGCTTATCGAAGCCCTTCAGATTACTGGTGCTCTGGGATTTGTGCAGGAGAAAAAGGAAGGGCTGGATCATATTATTCTGGAAGGTGGTGTAGGCTTTTCAGGTGGCCAGCGTCAGGCGCTGATGCTGGCGCGATTATTGATCCGTCAGCCCAATATTGTATTAATGGATGAACCGACTGCGGCTCTGGATGAGGTGTCGGAAAAACAGCTTATTGATCATTTAAAAACTTACCTGACTCACCGGACCATGATTGTAGCCACGCATCGCCGCGCTGTTCTGGAGTTGGTGGACCGGATTATTGTGGTCAATGAAGGCAAGATTGTGATGGATGGACCACGTGACCAGATTTTGAATCAGTCACCAACTGGAACAAAACGGGCAGCTGGAGCAAGTACATGAGCGAACAAGCAGAATTAAAACGTTCAACCAAAGCCAGCTTTCAGGAGCCTCCTTTACCCAAGTCTAGTATCATTATCTGGATTATCGGTATTGGGCTGTTAATTCTATTGACATGGGCTTGGCTGTTTAAGCTGGAAGAAGTATCGACCGGTACCGGTAAAGTGATTCCATCTTCCAAAGAACAGGTCATTCAGTCTCTGGAAGGGGGAATTCTCACCAAGTTAAATGTCAAGGAAGGTGAAATTGTCGAGCAGGGGCAGGTGCTGGCCCAACTGGACCCTACACGGTTTGAATCGAATGTCGGTGAGTCGGAGTCCTTACTCGTCGCATCACGTGCCACGTCCGCGCGTTTACGTGCAGAAGTCAGTGGTCTAGCTTTAGAGTTTCCAGAAGAGGTATTGAAATATCCAAAACTGGTCGCAGAAGAAACAGCACTGTATCAGTCACGTCGTGCCAATCTGGAAGACTCACTGGCTGGGCTTAAGCAGGCGTTGGTGCTGGTACGACAAGAACTGGAAATGACAGAACCTCTGGTGGCCAAAGGCGCTGCCAGTGAAGTAGAAGTTTTGCGCTTAAAACGCGAAGCCAATGACTTGCAGAATCAGATGAATGACATTCGTAACCAGTATTTTGTACAGGCGCGGGAAGAGTTGTCTAAGGCCAATACCGATGTACAAACCCAGCAGCAGATTGTACGTGGCAAATCAGATACCTTAAGCCGGACTGTATTCAAGTCACCAGTACGCGGTGTGGTTAAAGAAATTGATGTTATGACTTTGGGCGGCGTGATTCCGCAAAATGGCAAGCTGATGACCATTGTCCCGCTGGATGAAAAACTCTTGGTAGAAGCGCGTATTTCACCTCGTGATATTGCCTTCATCCGCCCGGATCAGGAAGCACTGGTCAAGATTACCGCTTATGACTATTCCATTTATGGTGGCCTAAAAGGTAAAGTGACGGTGATTTCACCGGATACTCTGCGTGATGAAGTCAAACAGGATCAGTTCTATTACCGGGTATATATCCGCACAGATAGTGACAAGCTGAGTAATAAGACCGGACAGGAATTTAATATTACGCCGGGGATGGTGGCTACAGTGGATATCCGTACGGGTGAAAAAACCATCTTGGATTATCTGATCAAGCCGTTTAATAAAGCCAAGGAAGCCTTGCGTGAACGCTAAGCTGGGTATGAGCTGAATAAAAAAGCCTCTTTATCAAGAGGCTTTTTTATTTCATTGTGCAAAGCGGGTATACTTTAAGCCTGAGTGTTAACAGCCTGAATTTATGCCATTTACCATTGCCAGTCTAGTGACTTTTGAAGAAGAAATTAAAAAAAGCCGCTTTCAGGCTTTTGCAACTCCTGTAGAAAATGAGCAGGAAGTGAAGGATTTTTTGGAAACTTACCGTGACCCGACCACCACGCATCAATGCTGGGCCTGGAAAATCGGCCATCAGGTGCGTTTTAATGATGATGGTGAGCCTTCAGGGACCGCAGGTCGGCCCATACTGGCGACCATTGAAGGCAATGAGCTGACCAATATACTGGTTCTGGTTAATCGCTGGTATGGTGGAATCAAGTTGGGAACTGGTGGACTGGTGCGGGCTTATGGTGGCTGTGCCGGACAATGCTTGCTGTTGGCAGAAAAAATTGAACTAATCGAAAAGAAAAAAGCCAGTTTCTTTTGCCAGTTTAATGAATGGGCTATTTTTCAATATGAATTGAATCATCAAGGTATTGATTACCAAGAAGAATATATAGCCGAAGGTGTGCAGGTCAGTGCCTTGTTTCAGGCGCATCAGATCGAAGCTTTTGCCTTAAAACTTCAGGATGTGACCCGTGGCCGTGAACAACTGAAGATCATAGAAGAAGACACAGATGACTGAGATAAATCCGCTGCTCAAATACCGTGAACAGCATAAGCATCGTCTAAATTATATGCCTTGGTTGTATTACTCCCTAAAGCCTAAACATCGGGGCTGGGCAGAGGAGTGGCAGCAGGAATATCAGGCCTATCTCATGGAGATGGAAACAGTCGAGATAGGCAAAAACTGTTTTATTTCTCCGCTGGCACATATTTTTGCCGAACCGGGCCGCAAGATCAGTATTGGGGATAATACTTTTATTGCCGCAGATTGTACCTTGCATGGTCCACTAGAGATTGGCAATGAAGTAGCAATAAATCATCATTGTATTCTGGATGGGGGGCGGGTCGGTATCAAATTACATGATCAGGTGCGTCTAGCTGCGTATTGTCACCTTTATGCTTTTGATCATGGAATGGCGCTAGAGCAGCCGATTTATCAGCAACCGGTTCGTTCCCAAGGAATTGAAATTGGTCGGGATGTGTGGTTAGGCGCTCATGTGGGTATCAAGGATGGGGTAAAGATTGCAGATCAGGCCATTATAGGTATGAATAGCATGGTGACCAAAGATGTTGCAGCGCGTGCTATCATGGCAGGTAATCCGGCCAAATTGATCCGCTATCGCGATTAAGGGAGATTCGCTAGCACCCTGCCTAGAATCAATCTAGTACTTAGTTTAATCAAATAAAAATTAACATATTTCAATTTAAGCCATACAGATTTTGCTGCACATTGTTAAGAACATATGCTAAGTTAAAAATAACTAAGAAAATTTTATTATAATGAGAGGGGCTAAACATGAAACGTGTCATTGCCTGCATAGATTCCTCACCCTGTACCAATGCCTTGGCCGATGCTGCCGCCTGGATTGCCAGAAAGACCGGACGTGAGCTGGTGCTGTTACAGGTCGTGGACTATTATCCGGCCAGTTATCATCTGGGGGAAATCAGTGGGGTCATTGGCTTTGAAAGTAATGCGATGTTGCTTAAAGAACTGGCGGAGCTAGAACAAAAACAAAGTGAGATTGCACTTAACTATAGTAATAATTTACTTCAGCATATCTCTGACCGTATTTTTAAGGAATATAGCATTCCGACTACGCATATTCAGGAAAAAGGGGATTTTCTGGAACAGAGCTTTCAGATTTTACGACCTGATGATATTGCCGTAATCGGATTAATTGGAGAACGTTCTGCCGAAAAAAATAAACCCGTTGGCACCAACGTGGAAAACTTTATCCGTGGCGCCAATTGTACGGTCATGACGGTAGGAGAGCAATTCAAGCCACCTACACGTTTTATCTTTGCTTATGAATACTCTCCAACCTGCCTTAAAATGATGAAACGGGTTGCAGAAAGTGATTTGTTACGTCAGCTAGAGTGCCATTTATTATATATTGGGGATCATGTGGAGGTTCTGAATGAACCTCTGCAATATTTAACGCAGGCTGGACTCGAAGTGATTCCGAAATACCGTTATGGAGAGGTGGCTGAAAATATTTTGTCCTATCAGCAGGAGCAGGGCATCCAGCTGATTGTACTGGGCGCATTTAGTCATAGCAAAATTCATCAGTTTTTCCTGGGAAGTATTGCCACCACAATTTTCCGTAATTCAAAAGTGCCTTTACTGGTCGTCAAGTAAGCAAGAGGGTAAACATAAGACAGAATTTAATCACCAGATTATTTGTTACAGATTGATTTAAAAATAACCAGAGTTATCCTCATAAATTGTGGATAACTCTGTGGTTATATTTTATAAAACCATGTTATTTATAGAAAATATATTGTCGGTTGATTTTTGTGCGTAAGCTTTTATTTCACAATCGCGAGTGCAAAACCATCATGTCCTTTACTGCCTACTGTCTGTAAAGCGGTACAAGACAGAATTTTGGGATGATTTTCCATGGCTTGGAACATTTCCCGAATACCTTCAATACTGGGCTTTTTATTCTCCGGATTAATAATCTCGCCGGCACGAATTACATTGTCCAGAAAGATGATAGTACCGGAACGTGACAGCTTTAAGCTGAGTTCCAGATATTCAGGATAACTTTGTTTATCGGCATCAATAAAAATAAAGTCAAAGGCTTCAGTATCTTCAGGCAATGCCCTCAGGACATCTGCCGCACGGCCACACTTAAGCTCGACTGTTGGTTTAAGCTGGGCACGGTCAATATTTTCCTGGCCCATAGCGGCATGAGTATCTCGTCCTTCAATGGTCAGGATATACCCATCTTTAGGCAGGGCACGCGCCAGCCACATGGTGCTATAGGCAGCAAAAGTTCCCAATTCTAATACCCGTTTGCAGTGGTTCATCTGAATCAGCATTTGCAGGAGCATGCCTTGATTAGGTGCAACTGCAAGATGGTCTGGGAAGCCATGTGCGGCGGTATTTTCAAGCGTCTGGGTCAGGATCGGATCTTCAGGGATTAAATGTGAATCAATGTAGCCGTCAATATCTGTCCACATTTGTTGCATAGTATGAGCACCTTTGTTGCGATGGGTGCATTTTAAACTTTTCGTGGCATAGCGCAATTTATTGTTCAATAATTGTATGATTTTTACACTATACAAAGCCACTACTATGCCTTGTATAGCAGAAGTAATGTATTAGTAATTACACATTGAAGAGTTGCGGGTCAGATCAGGACCCCAAGTGCGATAACCCTGAGTATCAATATGAATCTGGCCGGATGCATATAATCCCAAGCCCATATTCAGGCTTTGACCATGCTGGTTCCAGAATTGACACAATTTAAATTTGGTATTTTCAATATAAGTATAGTCTTGGGCTTGCGGATATTCCGGTCCGATTCTGAAATCAATCGCTGAGTTAAACAGATGTCGGGAAGAATTGGCGCCACCTGCACACCGGTTTAAAGGTAGGTCGCGATAAACTGAAGTCACTTCAAAATCTGTCAGTACATTGGCTGCGACCAGATATTTAAATACTCGTAAAGTCGGTACCTGATTGGCCCATAATTCACGACTTGGAATCATGTATTGTGAGCGGCCGCACTTGGCCCAATCGCGTGCTGTTCGCATCAGCTCGAAACTTGGAATGATATTACCCACCCCATGACGCTCCAGATAAACCTCATATTCACGTACACGTGACAGATTGTCGAGTGCTGAAACCCAGTGTGTATAAACATAAGGAACGGTTTTAGACCGTGCTTTGCGATCGTATTGAACCCGTTCTTGTGGAATATAAATCCGTTTTCCATCTGCAGGGCTTACACGACCGGGTTGTTTTGTGGTCGTACAACCCACAAATATCAGCGGGATTAGGCATAGACCTAAAAGTCCCTTTGAAAATTGCTTCATTTAAAGAAATACAAGTGTTTATAAAATAGCGCTATTCTAGACTAAATATGCGGAGAAAATTGGAGAATATTGCAATGAAATGTGTGTTATGAGTATAAAAAAAAGATCAGTATGTACTGATCTTTTTTAAAATACGCTAAATTACTTTTCAAGATATTGTAATTTATCAGGTTTACCGTTCCATTCTTCACGGTCAGCAGGCTGGTCACCGATTTGAGTGATATTTGGCCATGTTTGTGAAAGTTCAGCGTTTAATTCGATAAACACTTCTTGGCCTTCTGGTAATTCATCTTCGGAGAAAATTGCATTGGCAGGACATTCAGGTTCACATAACGCACAGTCGATACATTCGTCTGGATTAATTACAAGGAAGTTAGGGCCTTCATAAAAACAGTCTACAGGGCAAACTTCCACACAGTCTTGATATTTACATTTAATACAATTTTCAGTGACAACGAAGGTCATGGCGACAGCTACCTAAAAAATATGGTTCTAATTACGAATGCTGTATTTTAGGCAAAAACGGGGGGAACTAACAATTCCTTTTATTGATATTTGTTATAGATAGGGCTGTTAAATTTGAAAAAAATTAAATTATACGGATAAATGGCTAAAAATGAGGAAACTTATGACCAGAACCCTAGAAAAATCAGGGTTCTGGCAAAGATGTTAGCCTGGTTGTTTCATCAGATCTTTTAAAGCATACAATTGTTGTAGCGCTTCACGTGGACTCAGATTGTCAATATCCAGCTCTTCCAGCAGCTCCAGCGCTGGCGACGTTTTTTCAACCTCAATGATCTTTTCCACGATTTCAGGTTCGGAAAACAGATCATGCTGTGGACTGAAAGGTTTCACCTGATGCTGCTTTTCCAGAGCTTTCAGACGATTTTGTGCTTCTTTAATGACTGCCGCAGGAATGCCAGCCAGTTTGGCGACCTGCAAGCCGTGACTCTGACTGGCCGGACCATGTTGAACTTTGTGCAGTAAAATCAGATTGCCATTCAGTTCTTTGGCAGTAACATGGTAATTGTCGATACCTTTTTCCCGGTCAAGTTCGGTCAGTTCGAAATAGTGGGTCGCGAACAAGCACAAGCATTGAATGCGCTTGGTCAGATCAAGTACACAAGCCCAGGCTAATGACAAACCGTCATAAGTACTGGTACCGCGACCGACTTCATCCATCAGAACCAGTGACTGGCTGGTGGCATGATGTAAAATCTGCGAAGTTTCAGTCATTTCCACCATAAAAGTTGATTTGCCAGTAGAAAGGTCATCTGCAGAGCCAATTCGGGTAAAAATCCGGTCAATCGGACCAAGTACGGCCGATTGCGCGGGCACATAACTACCGCAGTAGGCCAGCAAGGCAATCAGGGCAGTCTGGCGCATAAAGGTCGATTTACCCCCCATGTTTGGACCGGTAATAATCGCCATGCGATGTGCATAATCGAGCTTGGTATCATTCGGGGTGAAGGCAGTCTTGCTTAGAGCTTCAACCACAGGATGGCGCCCAGCAATGATTTTAACACCAGTTTCAGGACTGAATGTCGGTCGTGACCAGTTACGCAGTCGTGCCTGATAGGCAAAGTTTGCCAGCAGATCAATCTGGGCAATGGCACTGCTCATCATCTGTAAGTTGCCAATATCTTGCCGTAGTTCATCCAGAAGCATTTCAAACAGCATTTTTTCACGGGCAAGCGCACGAGATTCGCTAGACAGTACCTTATCTTCAAAAGACTTTAATTCTGGCGTGATATAACGTTCGGCATTTTTCAGGGTCTGACGGCGGATATAATGTTCAGGTGCCTGTTCTGCCTGCGAACGATTCAGCTCAATATAATAGCCGCTCACTCGGTTGTAACCGATTTTCAAGTTGGGAATACCGCTTTGTTCGCGCTCCCTGATTTCCAGATCAATCAGGAATTGACCAGCATGGTCCCGAATTTTACGCAGTTCATCCAGCTCGCTGTCAAAGCCTTCCGCAATGACATTGCCATCACGCAGTAACACGGGCGGATTCTCTACAATCGCAGACATAAGCCGCTGATGCAGACCATGAAAATCCCCAAGCTCTTGATTTAGCTGTTGTAACAAGAAGGATTGTGGTTGGCTGATTGCCGGTTGCAGGGCATGCCTTAAAAATGGGATTTGTGCACAGGCTTGGCGCAGTTGAACCAGATCGCGTGGACGGGCACTGCCTAAGGCAATCCGGCTTAATACACGCTCAATATCACTGATTTCTTTTAATATCAGGCGTACAGGGGTTTCATGAAAACCGTCCAGCAAGGCCTGTGTGGCATCCAGTCGCTCATCTAAAACCGCAGTATCTCGTAAAGGCTGCATCAGGGTGCGGCTAAGTAGGCGACCCCCCATCGCCGTCTGGCAGTCATTGATCAGTTGAAACAGTGAAGTACCATGGTCAAAAAGTGGTTCAATCAGTTCCAGATTACGACGGGTGACAGGGTCAAGTGCAATAAAGTCCGAGCTTTGTTCCAGCTGAATCGTGCGGATATGCGGTAAAGCCGTTTTCTGGGTTTCTTTGGCATAGTGAATTAAAGCAGCAGCGGCGGCTTTGGCCAAAGGCAAGTGATCAATGCCAAATCCTGAAAGGGTGCTGACCGCAAACTGGTCACACAAAGTTTTTTGGGCATTGTTCAGGTTGAAGTCAACATTCGGACGTTTGGTCACCGGCAAATCAAGCTGTTTTTTAAGTTGCTCAATGATCTCTGGATCTGCAATATTTTCATCTAAAACAATTTCGCTTGGCATCAAGCGTGCCAGTTCAATGGCCAGCTGGTTAAGGTCATAGTCCTGCTGCTGGACTTTAAAGAGACCTGCACTCAGATCTAAGAGTGCAATCCCGATCTGCTGTTGCTGAATACATAAGGCGACCAGATTGGAAGATTGGTGAGCGCCTAAGAGAGCATCATCCGTTAAGGTACCCGGGGTAATAATACGTACCACACCACGCTCGACCGGTCCTTTACCTGTAACTTCACCGATCTGCTCGCAGATCACCACAGTTTCGCCGTTTTTTACCAGACGGGCCAGATAACCCTCGGCTGCATGAAAAGGTACGCCAGCCATTGGAATCGGCTGGCCATTGGCTTTACCGCGATGAGTCAGGGTAATACCTAAAATTTTGGCAGCCTTATGGGCATCTTCAAAAAACAGTTCATAGAAGTCACCCATCCGATAAAACATTAATGAGTGTGGATGTTGCATTTTGACCGACATGTACTGCTGCATCATCGGTGTAAGCGTGGATAGGTCAGGGATTATATTTTCTGTTTTCACTTTATTTAGCACCCTTAAAACTATTAATATTTACAATAAATTGCATAAAAAAATCCTGACAAATCCCGTTAAATCTTTTTGAAACCTGATTAATCTAATGAGTAAGTGTACCTTCTCAGGGTTCAAGTTTCTAATACCAAGCATTAGATAGCGGAGGTTTGAGCTTCTGAGCAGGATTCTAGCAAAAACTGCGTTGTAAGTTCTAAGAGGATTTTTAGGTGAGTGAAAAAGAAACGTAATTAACAGTCTGCTGCGATTGCCTCATGGTAACCGAGTCAATATACATACCCAAGCAACAGAATTTTTATGGCCAATTAAATTTTATTTTTTGAACAGCGAATAGCCGCCGACTATGGTGAGGTTATTAATTTACATTCTTAAATGCGGTTGGAATTGTCTCAGCGTATGATTGAAATAATTAAAAATAAAAGATTATAGTGCCTGAAAGAGCATAAAAAATGGAGCTATCTAGCTCCATCTTTAAATTGATTTCGTACTTAAAGTGCAGCTTTAATTTTTTCAGCAAGCGCCTTGATTTTCTCTTGATCACCCATCTGTGCGGCATGTTTGCCCAGGTTATGCAGAGAAGTCGGTACGAGATGGAAATGCACATGTGGTACGGTCTGACCTGCGGCTGCACCTGACAACTGCATCAAGACAATTCCATCTACGCCTAAACCTTTCTCAATAGCTTTCGCAATTTTCTGTACGACCTGAATGGTATAGGCTGCTGTTTCTGCTGGCAGATCCAGCAGCGTTATTGCTGGCGTTTTGGGAATGATCAGGGTATGACCATCTGCCTGAGGCATAATGTCCATGAATGCAAGAACCTGGTCATCTTCATACACTTTAATGGCAGGAAGTTCACCACGTAAAATTCGTGCAAAAATATTCTGATCATCATAAGTCATAGTTACATTCCTTGAAATTATTGAAACTGTATTATTTACAGTTCAATTCTTTCTGACGTTCCTTGATCGCGTCAAGCCGTTGTTGCTCTTTTTCAGAGAATTTTGGCTTGGTGGTATAGCAATTGTCATTACCAAACTTGGCCTTGGCTTCAGGATCTTTAAAACAGAAGCCTTTAGATGCATAAATGACATCATGATCATTTTTCAGTTTTTTGCATTCCTGTTCAGATGCAAGTACCGATGTTGAAGCCCCAAACAATGTTGCAAAACCTACTAATACTGCAACAGATAATTTTTTCATAGCAATTTCCTCTAGCTTATTCACTCAGTGTGACTGCTTTATAGTCACAATATGTGGTTTTATTATCATTATTCAATGGCGAGATATTACTCAATGGTAATTTTACTCCATGATTCATACATTTTCACGGCAGTTGAAAAATCACTATTTTTATCTGATAAGCTGTTTGCTGCCTGAATCAGATTCTGTGCCAGCGCCAGAACAGGTACTGAAAGTTTGGCTTCTTGCGCCAGATCTATGGCAATGCCTGTGTCTTTGGCTAATAAAGGCAGAGCAAAGGTTAGCGGGAAACTGCGATTTAAAATACGCTGTGGAATCACGGTTTCAGTCACCATACTTTTACCGCTCGATGCATTAATACAATCCAGTGCTTCACTCAGATTAACACGGTGTGCTTTTAAGGTGGTCAAGCCTTCGGCCGCTGCGCAAAGGTGAGCGGCCATTAACATATTATTCACCGCTTTGACTGCAAAACCAGAGCCAGATTCCCCGACATGCTTGATTAGCTTGCCAAAAGCCTGCATGGCTGGCAGAGCTTTTTCAAAGCCTTGGGCATCACCGCCGACCATCACGGTTAACGTGGCATTTTCAGCGCCAATCGTCTGGCCGCTTACCGGCGCATCCAGAAAAATAACGCCCTGATCACTCAGTTGAGTGACCAGTTTACGAGCGGATTCAGGCACACCACTGGTACAATCTACCCAGATAGAACCTGCTTTAAGCGGCAGGTCTTTTAAGAGATGTTCAACATCCGCACTGGTGGGGAGGCAGGAGAAAATAATATCAGCCTGAACAGCCTGCTCCAGAGCAACCGCCTGTGTAGCATATTCAGCGGCATGTTGTTCAGCCTTGGCAAAAGTCCGGTTCCAGACATAGACCGTATCGAAATGCTTGGGCAGATGCGCTGCCATACGATAACCCATTGCACCCAAACCAATAAAAGCCACTGACTGAATCATGTTTATCCTCTGAATATTCTTTCTGATTTAAAGCTAATTTTAAAAGGCTCTGGATCCCCGAGCGGTCAGGCATCAAGTCGTGTGGAGCGGTGTGCCAGCCAAGCGGTTAATTTAGGCCAGAAGGTATTGGCCGCTTTCTGGTTGGACATCAGCCCCAAATGGCCCCCTGGGATAAGAGTAAACGTCTTATCGGTGCTGCTTGTCAATTCCATCAAAGGCTTAGCTGAGTGCTTGGTGACAATCTGGTCGGTTTGGCCTGCGCCTACCAACAAGGAGCAGTTGATATTTTTCAGGTCGATGGTTTGCCCCTTTAAAGTCATAGAACCTTCTTTCAGAGGATTCTGTAACCATAAATTCAGCACCATGTCCTGATTGATTCCACCCGGATAGTCAATCATTTTGTTAAGAAAATTGCCCATGGTGGCATGTTCATAGACATCTTCTACATTTTCCAGATTCAGTAAAAACTGCTTCTGGCTTTTAAACCAGCCAATAGGGTCCAGTAATTTAAAGCCAAGCGCATTGAGGACACCCGGTGAATGGATATAGAGTTTTGGAATCAGGCCTTGATAGAGGCTATGTTGCAAGTTTTTATTTTTAGAAATTAACTGATTGGCGCTCCTAAACAGTTTACCAATACGACCAGAAGCATAGCTGTCAATCGGGCTGCCGAGTACGATCAGATTTTTAACATGTTCAGGTGAATGCAGGGCAGTATAGAGCGTGACAAAAATTCCGGCCATACTCCAGCCATGCAACGAAATAAACTGGCTGCCAGAATGAGCACAAATGCGCTCAATTGCTTGCGGAATTGCGCCGTCAACAAAGGATAGGAAATTTAAATGGCGATGTTTATAGCGAAAACGTTTCCATTCCACCAAATACACATCAAAGCCACTATGCTGAAAATGTTTGACTAGGGAGCGATAAGGATAAAGGTCGTAAATATCCATATTGATTGCAAGTGGCGCGATAAAGACCAGGGGCTCACGATATTTCTTGTCAGGAGAGGCATAATAACGAATCTTGCAGAATTCAGTGGCGGCAATATATTCAAAAGGTGTTTTTTGCGAAAGAATCAGGGTAGATGAGTTAAACAGACGCGCATTAAGATGTTTTAATTTTTTCCGCTGGCGCTGAATATTTTGTTTTAATTGAATCATGTAAATAAATTATCCGTATTCGGGAAGATTTGATCGAAGTCTAAGCAATATTTGCTTATTATACCTTGACCTGAAATAGCTTAGGCGCTCAAAATGTTGGCAAATTTTTACAAAAGGCAGTCCCTTGGACTGGGGTAAAGTGATGAGCCAGCAAGATGATATTTCCTACCAGTTAGAAACCTTAGCCATTCGTACCGGTCATACCCGTAGTTTTGAAGGCGAGCACGGCGAACCGATTTTTCTAACATCTTCATTTGTCTATGAGAATGCGGCCGAAGCGGCAGCAAAATTTTCAGGCCAGGAACCGGGCAATATCTACTCCCGCTTTACCAATCCAACTGTGGCCACTTTTGAAAAACGTCTGGCTGCACTCGAAGGTGCAGAGCGCGCCGTTGCTACCAGTTCAGGTATGGCAGCCATTATGGCCGTGGCAATGGCTTTTTTAAAAGCAGGCGATCATGTGATCTGTTCACGTGCAGTATTTGGCTCGACTGTATCTTTGTTTGAAAAGTACGTGGCTAAATTTGGCGTGGCTGTAGATTTCGTCGACCTGCATGATATAGCGGCCTGGAACAATGCTATTAAGCCAGAAACCAGACTGCTCTTTGTTGAATCTCCATCAAATCCTTTGGCAGAAGTGGCGGATATTCAGGCGCTAGCAGATATTGCGCATGCAAATGATGCCTTGCTAGCAATTGATAACAGCTTCTGTACGCCTGTATTACAACAACCCATCAAATTTGGTGCAGACTTGGTGGTGTATTCTGCGACTAAATATCTGGATGGTCAGGGGCGTGCTCTAGGCGGTGCAGTTGTGGGGAGCCATAAGCTGCTTGAAGAGGTTTTCGGTTATGTACGCACGACGGGGCCATCCATGAGTCCGTTTAATGCCTGGGTCTTTTTGAAAGGTCTGGAAACATTACGCTTACGTATGCGTGAACATTCTGCCAATGCACAAAAATTAGCCGAGTTCCTGAATGCGCATCCGAAAGTAGAAAAAGTCTATTATGCAGGCCTGCCTGAGCATGTTGGTCATGAGCTGGCAGCAAAACAGCAAACTGGTTTTGGCGGTATAGTCTCTTTTGTGGTGAAGGCGGGCCGTGAAGGTGCATGGAAAGTAATTGATAATACAAACTTTATCTCAATTACCGGTAATCTGGGGGATGTCAAGTCAACTATTACTCATCCGGCAACCACCACGCATGGCAAACTGTCTCCAGAAGCCAAAGCTGCAGCAGGTATTTGCGAAGGTTTAATTCGTATTTCTGTCGGTTTGGAAGAGATTGATGATATTATCCGTGATATTACACGCGGTTTAGATCTAATTTAATTTTATAAATATATGTTCGGAGATTTTTATGAACATTAATATGTTGATGCAGCAAGCGCAGCGCATGCAAAAAGAAGTTGAAAACAACGTGAAAAAGGCCAAAGAAGAGCTTGCGCAAACTGAAGTGCATGCTGAGGCTGGTGGTGGTTTGGTAAAAGTAACCATGACTGCACGTAATGTAGTGAAACGTATCGAAATTAACCCTGAACTTCTTCAGGACGATCCTGACATGATCGAAGACCTGATTGCAGCTGCTATGAATGATGCAGCACGTCAGGCTGAAGCCATTTCAGAAGAGCGCATGAAAGCAGCAAACTCAGGCATGGGCTTGCCACCAGGTCTGGCTGGTTTATTCTAAGGAAGAGTGCGCAATGTTTAGTGATCGTTTTGATCAACTCGTTCAAGCATTACGCATTTTGCCAAGCGTTGGGCCGAAATCGGCTCAGCGTATGGCTTTGCACCTGATCATGAAAAACCGTGAAGGTGCGATTGGTCTGGCACATGCTTTGACTGAGGCGACCAATCATATTCATGAGTGCTCTATTTGTCATTCGCTGACCGAAGATGAGGTCTGTAATATCTGTACCTCCTTGGAGCGAGATGATGAATTGCTGTGCGTGGTAGAATCACCTGCCGATGTGATGGCTATTGAGCAAAGTGGCAGCTTCCGGGGTAAATATCATGTTTTGGGTGGGCACTTGTCACCACTTGACGGGATTGGGCCGGAAGAAATTGGCATTCCTTATTTACTGCAGCGTTTAAGTCAAGGGCAGATTAAGGAAGTGATCCTGGCCACCAATGCGACTGTAGAAGGACAGGCAACAGCACATTATCTGGTTGAAGCCAGCAAGCATTTAGCGGTGCAGATGACGCGTATTGCTCAAGGTGTGCCTCAAGGAGGCGAACTGGAGTATGTGGACAGCCATACGCTGAGTCAGGCCGTGCATAACCGCATGAGGATTAAATAAAATTTGTATAACTGAAGGTGTGAGTTTAATAGGAAAAAGATATTAATTTATACCTAACTACTCCTTACAAAGTAAATTATTTTAGATAATTAGTCGCATTAAGTATGTTTTTTTATATAAATATTTTATATATTAGCTAGTATTCCGCTATCGAGCATCTATCCTTAGACTCAGCCTTTATGTTTCAGTTTATTCAACACCAAAACGACCTGTATCCTGTTCTGGATTTAATGGATCAAAATTCAATCTATGGTCTGGATACCGAGTTTATCAAGGTAGATACCCTGTGGCCCAAACTCGGTGTTTTTCAGATCAATGTCGACAATCAGGTTTATCTTCTGGATGGAACCACTCTGGATCTGACTGAGTTTTTGCACAAAATTTTTAATGCTCAACAGAATGTTTTTCACGCCTGTAGCGAAGACATCGACCTGATTTATCATTATACCCAGCAAAAAGCACTGGAGAATGTTTTTGATACGCAGGTGGGTATGTCATTTTTGGGTCATGGTCTGCAAGTCAGCTACCAGAATGCCTTGAAGCAGATGCTGGAAATAGATATTGAAAAAGACCAGACCCGCTCCAACTGGCTGGCGCGTCCTTTAAGTAGCGAGCAGTTACTGTATGCGGCCAATGATGTACATTATCTGATGCAATTGGCTGAAAAAATCAAACAGGATTTAAACAGCAAATCCCTGCTTGATTTTGCCTTACAGGATTGTCAGTTCCTGACCCGGGAAATAGGGGAAGAAACACCGACTGCCTTGCTGTATCAGGATGTGGGAAATTACCGGCATTCTCGCCGTCAGCTTATGCAATTACAGCAGCTGGCAGTTTGGCGTGAACAGATTGCCAAGGCTTTAAATCAGCCACGCAGCTTTATTCTGAAAAATGCGACCATGATTGATCTGGTTGAGAAATTTCCGCGCAATAATTTTCAGTTGAGCCAGGTGAAAGATATACGTGCCAATATTGTACGTGATCATGGTAAAACGATTCTGGACTTATTGAAATTCCTGCCAGAACAGTCGGACTGGCCATTACGTCTGGCTCGTCCAATCCGTCATTCTTCCAGAGAAGTTGGTGATAAAATTGATCTGCTTATTCAGCAGGTCTCTGCTGAAACCACCATTCCTAAGGAAGTGCTGATGCGTAAAAAATGGCTAAATGCCCTGTATCAACATGTGGTCTTTCATAAGGATGAACAAGAGTTGCCGGATTATCTGCTAGGCTGGCGCTATGAGCTGCTGACCTTGCCGCTACTTCGGGTGCTGCATGAGGATGAATCTTATCTTTCGACCCAGATGAAAGTCACGGAATGACTGGGGAAAGAATTGATTAAAGATAAAGCAATTATACAAAATCACGACTGATGCATTCGGCAAGGCTAATGTATCTGTCTTTTTTTTAATGTATCCTTGCGGTTGTTTTTAAGAAAAGTCGTTTAAAACATGCAAGTGTCTATCTACAAATCCAGTAAAAAAGATGAAATGTATCTTTATGTGGCGCGTCCTGCAGATGAGGGCGAAACTGAAGAAACATTTGAGCCGCTCGAAGTCTTGTCTGAGCCGGTACGTGTAGCATTTGGGCGTGCAACTTTTGTCATGCACCTTGAATTGAGTGAATCGCGCAAACTGGCGCGTGCCAATGTCCTGCATGTAATGGACTCCATTGTGACTCGCGGTTTCTTTTTGCAAATGCCGCCAGAAGGCCTGATCAATCCAAATGCAGTAGCGCCCGAAGGATTGCGTGGTGCCTAATATGAATTCAGGAGTTGTGAGATGAATGGTTATGTAAACGTATTAGATTCAATTCCTGAACAGAGTATTGCAGTAGCCGTGTATATGCTTGGCAGCCTGATTGCCTTACTTTGCTGGTATGGGGTAACCAGACGCCTGCCAAGAGTAATGGGCAGTTTTTTATGGTTACTGGCCTTCGCGGTTTTATTAACCCCCACCGTTTCTGAAGGCCCGAATGCCTCGGTTGCCCCGGCAATTTTCGGTCTGCTATTTGGGGTTTTAACCAAGGAGCAGGAGCTGGTTTGGATTAATGCGTCACTTATTTTATTTGTCATTGGCCTTGGATGTGTGATTGGCTATTGCTGGTCCAGTTATATATCGAAAAAACCGGATACGACTTTAAACAAGAAAAGTTCACCGTTGTAAGTAAAAAAATAAGGTTAAATCATGTCTGCTGATATTCAACAATTTTCAGGTACAGATCAGTACATTGCGACTGACAGTCTAAAGCTGGCCGTAAAAGCTGCGCGTAGTTTGCAAAAGCCTTTACTGGTAAAAGGTGAGCCGGGGACCGGTAAAACCCTGCTGGCTGAACAGGTGGCACACAGTTTGGGATTGAGGCTGATTACCTGGCATATCAAGTCGACCACCAAGGCACAACAGGGATTGTATGAATATGATGCAGTTTCTCGTTTGCGTGATAGCCAGCTGGGTGATGACCGGGTCTATGATATTAAAAACTACATCAAACCAGGTAAACTCTGGGAAGCTTTTACCAGTGAAGAGCGCTGTGTTCTGCTGATTGATGAAATTGACAAGGCCGATATCGAGTTTCCAAATGACTTGTTGCATGAACTCGATAAAATGTCGTTCTATGTTTACGAAACTGGCGAGACCATTACTGCGACCCAGCGTCCAATCGTCATCATTACCTCAAATAATGAAAAAGAATTGCCAGATGCATTTCTGCGCCGTTGTTTCTTCCACTATATCGAATTCCCGGATGAAGCCACCATGCGCGAAATCATCGATGTGCATTTCGAGAATATCTCTGCCACATTGGTGAATGAAGCTTTACAAGTTTTCTTTAAATTACGTCAGATTCCCGGTTTAAAAAAACCACCTTCAACCTCTGAACTGATTGACTGGCTCAGCCTGCTCATGGCCGATGACATGCCGGAAGATGTGCTGCGTAATGCTGATAAAACCAAAGCCATTCCGCCACTCTACGGCGCACTCATCAAAAACGAGCAGGATGTACAGCTGCTTGAGCGTCTAGCCTTTATGTCACGCCGTTAGGGGGAAACAGGCATGTTTGTGCGACTGTTTTATACCTTGCGCCGCTATGGTGTGCCGGTTTCGACCCGTGAACTGATTGACCTGAATCAGGCAGTAGCTGCCGGAATTGTCTTTGCTGATCAGGATGAATTCTATCAGCTGGCCAAAACTATCATGGTTAAAGATGAGCGCTATTTCGACAAGTTTGATCGCGCCATGAAAGACTATTTTGATGGTATTTCAACCTTTGATCTGGATGAGCTGTTGAATCAGGTGCACAAACTGCCTAAAGACTGGTTTGACCTGGAATTACTGGAAAAGCATCTGACACCTGAACAGCGTGAAGAGCTGAAGAAAGCCGGTTCGCTGGAAGAGCTGATGAAAATGCTGGAAGAGCGTCTGCGCGAACAGCATAAAAAACATCAGGGTGGTAACAAAATGATTGGCACGGGTGGGACTTCTCCCTTTGGTGCCTATGGTGATCATCCGGAAGGTGTGCGGATTGGCGGGCCAGGGCGTAAACGCTCTGCGGTAAAAGTCTGGGAGCAGCGTCAATATCGTAATCTGGATGATGACCAGCTTCTGGGTAGCCGGCAAATGCAAATGGCGCTACGCCGTTTGCGTAAATTTGCCCGTCAGGGTGCAGCGGAAGAGCTGGATATTGATGGTACGATTCGTGAAACAGCCAAGCAGGGCATTCTGGATGTACAACTGGTACCAGAGCGCCGTAACCGTATTAAAGTACTGATGCTGTTTGATATCGGTGGTTCCATGGATGCGCACATTGCCCAGTGTGAAAAGCTGTTTAGTGCAGCCAAGACCGAATTTAAGACCCTTGAATATTTCTATTTCCATAACTGTCTGTATGACTACGTCTGGAAAGATAATGTTCGGCGTTCCAGTTCACGCATGAATACCTGGGATCTGTTCAATACTTATGGCCGAGACTATCGGGTAATTGTGGTGGGTGATGCCAGTATGGCGCCTTATGAATTGAATTCGGTAGGCGGCTCAGTTGAATATATGAATGACGAGGCCGGACAGGTCTGGTTACAGCGACTGCGTCAGCATTTCGATAAAACCGCCTGGCTCAATCCGGAAGAAGAAAGATACTGGCATTACACCCATACCATCGGACTCATCAGGCAAATCTTTGAGGGGCATATGTTCCCGATGACCTTAAAGGGTATTGAAGATATGACCAAATATCTGACCCGTTAATTTAGTTTTTATATCAATGGTTTAAGTTTTGATTGCTCAAGTTGTTGCTTTCACGCTTATAAAGTAAAGCAATTGAGTGCTCATCTATATTTCACAGTTAAGGATTGCTATGAATCATCAAATTAATGGCATTGCGCTGCCAAATGAAGAAGGCTTCTTTGGCCAATATGGTGGTCAGTTCATTCCGCCTGATTTAAAACAGGCCATGAATGATATTAATGTTGCCTATCAGGAAATTCGCCAGACTGAAGAATTTCAAAATGAACTGAAAGAGCTGTTTGCTCATTATGTAGGCCGTCCGAGTCCTTTATTTCACGCCAAGCGTCTCTCTGAGCAATTGGGCGGTGCGCAGATCTATTTAAAACGCGAAGACCTGAACCATACTGGTGCTCATAAAATCAATCACTGTCTGGGTGAGGCACTTTTAGCCAAATATATGGGAAAGACCAAAGTCATTGCTGAAACCGGAGCAGGCCAGCATGGTGTGGCACTGGCTACGGCATGTGCCTTGGTTGGTATTCCATGTGAAATCCACATGGGACAGGTGGACATCGAAAAAGAACATCCAAACGTTGTCAAAATGAAAATTCTGGGTGCTCATCTGGTGACTGTGACTCGTGGTACCGCAACTTTAAAAGATGCGGTTGATAGTGCCTTTGAGGAATATTTAAAAGATCCGAAAAACTTTATTTATGCGATTGGTTCTGTGGTAGGGCCACATCCATTCCCAATGATGGTGCGTGATTTCCAGTCCATTATTGGTGAAGAAATTAAAGTTCAAACGTATGAGCGTTTTGGTGCAAACCCGGATTATGTGGTTGCCTGTGTCGGCGGCGGTTCAAATGCTGTAGGTGCATTTAGTGCTTTTTTAAATAATCCCGAAGTCAAACTGATTG
This sequence comes from Acinetobacter sp. S4400-12, assembly GCF_024129495.1. Taxonomy (NCBI): domain Bacteria; kingdom Pseudomonadati; phylum Pseudomonadota; class Gammaproteobacteria; order Moraxellales; family Moraxellaceae; genus Acinetobacter; species Acinetobacter sp. S4400-12. The sequence continues at coordinate 65,344 of NZ_JAMXYB010000010.1, forward strand.
GAGTGGAACCGGCAGGTCATGGTCTGAATACCGATATGCATTCAGCAACCTTGACTTTGGGTAAGCCGAGCCAGTTACATGGTATGGCCTGTTATGTACTGGAAGATGAACAAGGTGAGCCTTTGCCTGTGCATTCAATTGCCTCAGGCCTGGATTATCCGGGTGTGGGTCCGCAGCATAGCCTGCTTAAGGATTTGGGTCGGGTAGAATACACTACAGCGACAGATCAGGAATGCCTGGATGCCTTTATGACCTTGTCACGTGTGGAAGGAATTGTTCCGGCTTTGGAAAGCTCACATGCAGTTGCCTGGGCGATTCGTGAAGCGGGCAAGCTGTCAAAAGAGACAAAAGTTGTGGTGAACCTGTCTGGCCGTGGTGATAAAGATTCAGACTATGTTGCAGAGAAACTGGGCTTAAATTAATAGCCTGAGTTCAGCTAAAGATCCCAGCCTAGTGCTGGGATCTTTTTTTATATCTCATCATCTTAAAATCATTACAAGCCAATAATGAATAGTTGGAATGAGATTTCTTTGAATACCTTAAAGAAAGCTTAACCCGAAATATATTGTTGTAGTTGATCAATCAATTGCCGTTGATCTTCCATGGTTGCTTTGACCAGATCACCAATTGAAATCAGGCCTATTAGCTTTTCATTTTCAACCACAGGCAGGTGACGTAAATGATGATCAGTCATCAGCTCCAGACAGTTTTCGACTGTGCTGCCTGTAGTTACAGTAATCACTTTAGGCGTCATAATTTCATTCACCGTTGTATCGACAGAAGATCTTTGCATAAGGGCAATTTTACGAGTGTAATCCCGCTCTGACAGAATGCCGACCACTTTGTCTTCCTGAGTCACGACCACTGCACCAATTCCTTTATCTGCCATTAGAGTGATGGCTTCTAGTACGGTTGCATCTGGATGAATGGTATAAATTATCTGGTGTACTTTGGCTTTGAGTACTTGTGCCACATTGGTCATTCTATTGGATCCTTTCGTTCATTTATTATTGGTTTTAGAAGAAATATAAACTGATTATCGCTAGTTACTTCTTAGTTTAGTCTTTATAAATAACATGTTATTCAGGCAATGTGCAGTCTCTGTTGAGAAAAAAATAAATAACGCATCTGTTCTGTAGTTAATTTCAGTTTTGATCCGTTTGGATTACATAGAGCAGGAATTACATTAAGGCGCGTTAGGGTAGGCAGCAGATTGTTCTCAAAATCCTCTGAATTGATTTTGCGTGGCTCATAATTTGGCCAGTGCTGTTTGGCATAATTTTTAGCATCTAAAGGGTTAAGCCAAAATGGAAAGATACAATCCTCATGATCCCGCATCATGGCCCAACCCTGATGATAGACGCCCCACAGGATGCCACAGTACATCAGGGATTTGAGCATAGTCACTTTCAGCAAATTTTTTTTGCAGATCGGATTGTACTGAATAAGATTGGGATAGGTCAGCTTAGGTATTGTCATTAGAGTAAAGTACGTATTGGACTTGGGTGCTATTTTAGGAAATCTGTATGAAATTACTGTTTCAGCTTTGCAAGCAATCGTAATAAAGTATGTAAGTGTTAGTAGTTTATTGAAATATAAGGTGAAAAAAACGCCACCGAGGTGACGTTTTTTTATGCTTGCATCGTGGCCATACTCTGCCAGTACTGGGCTTTAAGAGAATCCCGTTCTACACGAAAACCCTGATAATACAGTTCTGCTAAAAAGAGAGCTGCTTTACCATGACCAGCACGCGCTGCATCTTCTAGTTGTTTGACTGCATCTACAAAGTTCATTTGTGATTGGATCGTATTGACTGCATCAGCATACAGATGCTCTAAGTCATGTTGAGAGATTTGTTGTATCATATAAAAACTCCTTAATTTTAATTATGATTACAGGATCGACTTTAACTAAGTCTACATACAAGTATAGCTAAGTATTATTAAACTAATATTACAGAATGATTGAAAAGTCAATTATTGTTGAAGCTTTGTTATCAGTATTATAGTTTACATGATTAAACTATACACACTTATAATTTTTAATAGTATAAATTTTAATAAGACAAGAAACAAGAAAGGAGAAAAATGATGAGCACAAGAATATTGGATGGTATTACTTTTGACATGCCACCTACAGCTGGTCAGGTCCTCCAGCTTGCAGACTTACATCGCCAGAAACTCGATAATGTGATTTATGACAGGCATGCACATTTAGGGCATTTTGGTCTGGCTCAGCGTAAAGAAGTTTATGATTTCACCCGTGCCCTGGATGAGAATCAGCGAGCACAGTTTTATAAACTCTACAATACTGAACTGGTTCGAATTGCAACAGAAGACCGCTGGCATCCACCAGAAGCAGAGGCAGGTCTAAGCAAATTTGCAATTTTCCTGGTGCTTGCTCTGGTAGCGTTTGTCATTGCCTGGAGTGTGTTTGAGCGGCTGAATTAATCGCTGTATAGCATTTCAGCAGGTGATGGATATTCGGATTCATGACTTGAACTTCAGTAACTGCAGCCATACACTACTTTTAACTTGAGGTAGTGTATGGCTATAGACAGCAAAAAGATTAGTGATTTTTTCAGCAAGATTCAGCTTGAACAAATTTATAATACGGTTGTGATTTTTATTGTTGTGGTGATTTTAGCTTTAGCCACCTTTGCATTGTATCGTCCTTTAACAGCGGCGCAGTTGAATCAGTTGCTGCACTTGTCTGAGCAACATTACTTGCCACAAACCCAGGACATGGCACAGCTGCTATTAAAGCAAGAGCAGATTTCCCGAGGACAATATCTAAAACTGATGCAAGCCTATCAGCGAGAGTCTTTACGTGCACATCAGCTGCCACCAATCTCTCTAGAAAATCCCTAGTTTTTACTGGATATTGCTTCACCAGAACGGGTCTCAAGCAGATTGTGTTGCAGGTGCATTTTTAGTTGAGCACTGTCCAGTTCCTTGCTGACTATCACCAGACTGACATTTTCCGGATGTAAATGTTTGCGCACTGAATCTTGTACATCCCTTGCACTGATTTTGCTGAGCTGCTCAGGATAGCTAGATAAATAATCTGCTTTCTCACCATAAAAGCCCATTGTGCCCAACTGGGCATTAATGGTTGCATTGCTGCTGTAGTTGTTAGGAAAGGCGCGCAACATGCCGGCCTTGGTTTCCTCCAGGCGCTTTTGATCAATAGGTTGCCGGACAAAATCAATAAATGCCCGATGCGCGACTTGTATGCTCTCCAGCAGTTGATCCTGCCGGGTAGAATATTGAAAACTAAATACCCCCGGTGCCTGACTAAAAGTAAAGGAGCTGCTGGCACTATAAGTAAAGCCTCGTTTGATGCGTAACTCCTGCATCAAGACCGAGTTAAAGCCTCCGCCGCCAAACATCCGGTTGGCGACTTCAAGCGCCAGACGGTCTTCACTAGAGCGTGTTGGTCCTAAATGCCCGAAAATGACATACGCCTGCGAAGACTGATAGGGTAAATGTACCACCTCCAGACCAGTTTTGAGTTCAGGTTCAGGTAAAGGTGCAGCTTTTGAACCTTGCCGTATGTTGCCTGCAATGCGTTCTGATAAATTTAATGCCTGTTTTGGAGTGAGTTTTCCGGTAATCGCAATATTCATATTCTGTGCGACCACAAACTGATCACGAAATTTTTTTAACAAGTCGGCTGTTATTTTTTTGGTACTGCCTTGCGTCCCACTAATTGGTTCTGCATATGGGTGTTTACCATAAAGTGTACGGTAGAAACGGATGTTCATTAAGCGGCTTGGATTTTCTTGTAGCTGTTTCTGGCCCACCTGGGTATTACTTAAGACAAGGTTAATACTGGAGCTTTTAAAGGAGGCATGATTCAGTATTTCCATCATCATGCTTAAGGCAGGTTCCAGCTTTTGAGGATCGGATAGTGAACGTAAACGGATAATGAACATATCCCGATAAGCTTGCATACTCAATTGTGCACCAGCCTGATCAAGTACGGCAGCAATCTGATTGGCGGTATAATCTTCTGTACCTTCACGCATCAACTTGGCTGCCATATTTGATAGTCCGTATAAGCCGGGTGCAATTTCCTGATCACGTGCTGCGCCCGCATTAAAAGTCAGCTGAATATCGACCATCGGCAGATCTCGAGTTTCTACAAACAGGGTGCGTACCTTGTAACGATTGTTGAGATCATGAATATGAGGTGCCTGAAAGGTCTGTTCTAAATTCAGCTTCTTTAAACTTTGTAATAGTGGAACTGATGTCAACTGATCAGGCAAGTTGTTTACACCAACTTCGGCATTTAAATAACTTTCTGCCCACAGAGCAGGACTAAAACTCACACTGACTAGCAAAAGAAAACAGCGAATAGAAGGCATATACGTCATTATTGTTGGCTTTTCTGTTCAGGCATAATGTAGAGCGTACTCAGATTGTCACGCACAAAGTAGGTATTTGCTACATGCTGGATATCTTCGGCACTGACACTTGCATAGTGTGTGGGTAATGCATCAATCAGGCGGTAACTTAAACCGTTGACCTCCAGATTGCCTATGATTTTTGCCTGCCCGCCAATATCATCCTGGCTGTAGATTAAACTGGAGATAAAGCGCGTGCTGATGCGTTCAAGTTCCTGTGTGGAAACTATTTGAGTTTTTAACAGTTCAATTTCCTGCTGAATGGCTGTTTGTGCTTCTCCCAGAGAAATGTCAGGGGCTGGCAAAGCTGAAATCCCAAAAATACTGTCGCCGCGATTATAAGGATCATAAGTGGCGCTAACAGAGGTCAAGACTTTGCGATCACGTACTAAACGATCCTGCAAGCGTGAAGAAATCCCACTATCCAGCAGGCTGCGAATAATACTGAGGGTATAGGCATCTTGGGGATTTTTGGCACTCGCCAGAGACTTTACATTCCAGGTCATATACAGGTTTGGTACCTGTACATCGGTGGTTATTTCCATATGCCGATAGCCCGGCTGTTCAAATTCCAGCACATCATTACGGGCTGGTGTAGGGCGTGAAGGAATATCGCCAAAATATTTTTGTACCTGATGCAATGCAGCTTCTGATTCAACATCTCCGACAATCACCAGAATGGCATTGTTGGGTGTATACCAGTCCCGATACCATTTTTTCACATCATTTAACTGAATATTATTCAAAGTTTTCATATGGCCAATCACTGGCTGGCGATAATGACTGGTGGGATAACTAATCCATTTAAAGCGTTCAAAAGCACGTGCGCGAGGATTGTCTTCGGTGCGTTGGCGCCGTTCTTCCATGACTACTTTGATTTCAGGTTCGAAGTCCTGTTGCCTTAATAAAAGATTACTCATGCGATCAGCTTCAAGTTCCAGCGCTAAGGGAAAGTAGGCTTTGGGATAAAGCTGATAATAATTGGTGTAATTGGTAAAGGTCGCTGCATTGATGCTGCCACCATAGAGTCGGCTAAGGCGAGTAAATTCATCATTGGGAACCTTGGTTGTGCCTTTGAACATCATATGTTCCAGGACATGAGATACACCCAGAATATTGCCGGATTCGTCTGAGCTGCCTACTTTGTACCAGATATGGGTCATCACCATGGGCGCGCGATGATCTTCCCGGATAATCACTTTTAAACCATTGCTTAAAGTGGTTTCAAAAGTCGTACGTGAAAGTTCACTGCTGGTTTGAGCATAAGCTTGGGTTAAACCCAAACTTATGAGAAGAGTGGCGACAGGATAAAAACTCTGTCTGAGTAATTTAAAATAAGAGGAAGTGGTAAGTCGGGAGTTGAACACTCGATCTTCCTGAATATATTTGTATTTATCGTTATTTTTAATAAATGTCGGACTGAAAGCAACCACAGCTTGTAACTTTTTGCTGTCTTTGTTGGGCGATTGGATTGCTAGCTCAAAAAGGCCCAAGTTATGGTAGAATCCTATTTTTTAACGCAATGCTTTTCAAGGATTCGGCATGCAACAGCAATCTACTGGGCAAAACAAATTTTTGATTGATGCTGATATCGGAGATGATGATGTCACATTACCGAGTTTACCTGCGGTTAATGTGCCGATTGTAGAAGCATCAGTAGAGACACAGGGCAGTGAGACCCTCCCATCGACACCTGGAACAGAGGACGTTCAGGCAGAAGAATCTGCTGCAAAAGGTGGTTTCTTTAGTCGGATGAAAGAAGGATTAACCAAGACCCGTAAAAACCTTGCGGATGGTATGGTGAATATCCTGATTGGTGGTAAAGAAATTGATGATGAGCTATTAGAGGAAGTCGAAGAGCAGTTATTAGTGGCAGATATTGGAGTAGAAGCCACTAAAACAATTATTGCCAACCTGACGGAACGTACTGCACGTGGTGATCTGATTTATTCACATTCACTTTATAAGGCACTTCAGGAAGAACTGGTGGCTTTACTGGCGCCACGTGTCAAGCCTCTGCACATTGATCCGAACAAATCACCATATGTGATTTTGGTGGTGGGGGTGAATGGCGTAGGTAAAACTACAACTATCGGTAAGCTGGCAAAACGTTTGCAAGGTGAAGGTAAAAAAGTCATGCTGGCGGCGGGCGATACTTTCCGTGCTGCGGCAACCGAGCAATTACAAATCTGGGGTGAGCGTAATAATATTCAGGTTGTGGCCCAAGGTCATGGTGCTGACTCTGCCTCTGTCATTTTCGATGCATTTGAAAGTGCACGTGCCAAAGGTGTGGACGTGTTGATTGCTGATACTGCCGGACGTTTGCATAACAAAGGTCACTTGATGCAGGAGTTGACCAAAGTAAAACGTGTTATGCAAAAAATCGATGCGACTGCACCTCATGAAGTCATGCTGGTGGTCGATGCCGGTACAGGTCAAAATGCGATTAACCAGGTTGAAATGTTTGATGAAGCGGTCGGCTTAACTGGCTTAACCATCACCAAACTCGATGGTACAGCTAAAGGTGGGGTGTTGTTTAATATCGCTAGCCGCACTCATGTACCCATTCGTTTTATTGGGGTGGGTGAGAAAATTGATGACTTACGTCCTTTCTCGGCCAAGTCTTTTGTAGCTGCGCTTTTTGAAACTGAAAAATAAGGAATGCAGGCTGCATCACATAAACTCCGCTAAATGCGGAGTTTATTGTTTTTAAAGAAATTAAGTGTTTTAAAAAACAACACTAGAAATTTCAGAAAACTAATCTGCTGACTTAAAGCCATTATAATTGTAGGGGATTTGCCAGATGTAATGTAGCTCGGGCTTTGGGGGATAAGATGGCATTGCTTAACAAGATTGGTCATGTATTAACAACCGATTTAACTAAAGATTTTAAAATTTCAAGAAAACAAAAAATATCTGAACATCAGCAGATACCATTTGTTGAACAGTTAAAAAAACGCCGTAGTATCTATCAATTAGGAAAACGGGTGCAGCATAGTCAGGCTTATCTGACCGAACTGATTGAGGAAGCCGTAAAAAGTTGTCCTTCTGCATATAATGCTCAAACTGCGCGAGTCGTGGTGTTATTTAGTGATTCACATCATCAGTTCTGGGATATTGTAAAAGATGTACAACGACAGTATGTACCTCCCCAGATTTATGAAGGTGTTGAAGTTAAGCTAAATCAGTGCCGAAATGCCTTGGGGACGATCTTGTTTTATGAAGATCAGCAAGTGATTCAGCAGCTACAAAAGAAAGTGCCATTCAGCGCAGAAGACTTTCCGGTCTGGTCCGAGCAAAGTTCAGGTATGGTGCATACGCAGCCTGGACGGCTCTTGCATCTGCTGGCGTGGGGGCTTCACTACAGCATTATAACCCGCAGATTGATCGCCGGGTTGGTGAGCATTTTCAAATAGATCTAAACTGGCTGCTGCGAGCTCAATTATGTTTTGGTTCAATTGAAGAAACTATCGCAGAAAAAGTAAAGCAGCCGGAGCAGGAATTTTTCCAGGTTTTTAGCTAAATTTAAATTATGTCAAGCAAGACGAAGGGGCCAAGGCGCTAGATACAATTCATCAATTTTAGTGCTATAAAGAATGTTCTATAAATAAAACGCATTGTTATTGAAATAAGGCTGTTTAAAAGCAGAAAAATGCCTAAGATGGCTTTATTGATTTTAATAAACAGAATAGATAAAGGTGGATTCATGGCATTTTTAAATGAGATCAAACAACGTCGTACTATTTATGCAATTGGTAAAAACGTGAGCCTGGAACAGGCAGAAATTGAAAACATTATTAAAGATGCAGTCAAGCATAGCCCGTCAGCTTTTAACTCCCAAACTTCACGTGTCGTGATTCTGTTCGGTGAGTCACATGAAAAGTTCTGGAATATTGTTCGCGAAACCTTACGTGATCTCATATCTGCTGAGGCTTTTGAAGGTACCAATACCAAAATTAACGGTTTTGCAGCAGGTTATGGCACAGCATTATTTTATGAAGATCAAGATATCATAAAATCTCTGCAAGAACAGTTTGCACTCTATGCAGATCACTTTCCAGACTGGTCAGAACATTCTACGGGTATTGCTCAGTTCGCAACCTGGACAGCATTAGCAGAAAGAAATATTGGGGCTTCCTTGCAACACTATAATCCAATTATTGATGAAGAAGTTGCCAAAACTTTTAATGTGCCATCTAATTGGAAGCTGCGTGCTCAGTTGGTCTTTGGTTCAATCGAAGCGCCAGCGGGTGAAAAAACCTTTATAGATGATGCTGATCGCTTTAAAATTTTTGCATAATTGGGTGGAAAGCTAAAAAGAAGCACATTGTTGCTTCTTTTTTTATATTTGTCGTTTCTAAAATCTCCAGATTGATGCAACTGCAATATAAATGAAATGTTTGTCATAAAGTTGACATTTATACACGGCATAGTGCAACTGAACTTTTAAGAATCATTCAATGAGTAGAGAGTATGGGTTTACGTATCACAGCAGTGACAATGGCATTACTTGGCAGTACGTCAGCTTTTTCAATGGTCACTTTAACTGTACCTGAAGAAATTAAAATTGTTGCGGTGAATGATCAGAAGGTAAATTCAGGCTTATTACGTTCAAATCAGACTTATAAAATTGATCCGGGCGTGAATACGATTAGCGCTCGCTATAATGAGTTCTTTGAACATCATGATAGTTCACATGATATTTTAAAATCGGGCGTGGTAACGATCAAAACTCCAGAATTAAAAGATGGCGAGGCTTATAACTTGGCCTTAATTAATGCACCACAAGATTTTGATGAAGCGAAAGCGTATAAAGATCAACCTATTATCGGTTTATATAATGCTAATCAGCAACTATTGGTTCAGCAAGCAGGAGCAAAAGCCTCTTCTAAACGATGGTTTGGAGGTAGAGTTTTGGATAATGCCACCGACTTAAGTGGAGGGGAGGTTACAATACCAGTCAATCAACCCGCAGCTGTATATACACAACATACAGCTAAACCTGTGGTTACAACGGTATCAGCTCAACAAAGTTCAGCTCTAAATAGCAGTAGTGATCAGCAAATGATTGAGTTATGGAAAAAAGCATCTAAGAGTGAACGCCAGAAATTCATGGCGTGGTTTGCTGAACAGGCTAATTAAGCTTTTAGGAGTTAGGAGATAAGGATCAACAGTAATTTTGATCCTTTTTTATTTAAGAAGTTTGAGAAAATTCACATTTGCTTAAACTTTAAATGCAGAAGTAGCTAGAAAAACTCTAAAAAAGTGTTAAAAATAACCTTTCGGATTAAAAAATAAGCAGGCAGTGGCGTTTTTTGAATATTTTTAAGAAAAGCACTTGCGCTCGTTTTGAAACTGTATAAAATACGCAGCACACCAACGCAATGCACTAAACGAAAAGTTAAGTCATTAAGTTGGACTTAAAGCTGACGAAGTTTTAAGAAGATCATTAAGAGATTATGAAGAACAACTTGTGTGGATTTTTACTGGTTGATTAATCGAAATATTATCATTGATTGATTGGTTTAAATTACTCGAAGTTTATTTGAGAGAATTTGTCAGAAAATTGATGAGCCAAGATTGGTGTC
>NZ_JAMXYB010000011.1:0-72063 GCF_024129495.1 Acinetobacter sp. S4400-12
GATCCTCTAAGCTCAATTTAGGTGGTCTGCCTTTGGCAGGAACATGCATCTTCAATTGCTCAACCATTAAATCAAAGGTTGACCATGAGATACCGGTGTATCGCTTGAACTGTGTTTCAGAAAGCTTCTTTGAATCGATGTATTTCATCCGCAGATTATGCATGAATATTGAAAATTCCTCGGTACAAATAAGCAGCAAAAAGTAGATCGTTTTTTGATTTATGAAAGAGATCTAATATATTGGATGAAAAAGCAGAAGATGTAGACGGTGATCAATTGTTAGATGGACGTCGTTATGGGGTAAGTTTAGTAGCTACGTACTAGAATTTTATTAAAAAGATAGCTAATAAAACTTAACGCGATGCTGACATATGGGGATCTATAAATAGCTTTGTACAATTGTTTTTTAAACTGAGGGTGTTCGCTTAGGCGATCACCTAATTAACCCGGATCCTGCTTAAGCCGATGATTCCTTAATTTGAATTGTTGGCTTATTTTGATGGGTTAATTGATATGCACATAGTGAGGCGTAAATTCCACTCAGAAATCCATGAAGACTACGTGCTTTACTCGTCACTAAATTGTATTGCCCCTTCAATAAACTGAATAATGTTTCTATCTTATTGCGTTGTCTTAGGTGATATTCATCAGATTCTTGTAGTTGAATAGCCTGCATATTCTTTTGATGATAAGTAATTAAATCAATACCTTGATCTTTCAATCTGATTTTTAATTCTTGGCTGATGTAACCTCGATCCCCGTAAAGTTGTGCTTCTATACCAGCAACCAATTGCTCAACCATTTTTATGTCAGCAACATGTCCATTCGATAAAGCAGAACAGGCAATTTCACCAAATTGATTCATCGCAATATGTAATTTACAGCCATAAAACCAGCCCATTGAGCTTCTACCACGTGATGCAATTTTGACCAATGATTTATGACATTAAATCATTGGTAATAAGGTAGACTTCTAAATAAGTGGTTTTTATCTTCCTTTAACCCTATGAAGAATGCTTTAAAAATTATTAAAATGAGAATACCTCTACCAAATGGCGATAAAACAGATTTCCGAGATCATCAGTTGAGCAGTTCTGATTCTTAAAGAATGGCAGTTTTGTTTGAGAAATTCCTAGTACATTTCTTCAAATTTAAGAAATCATCAATTTCACAGAATAATTTGGTACTACTAAACATCAGGACTAGAGCGTTAGGTTTGGTGTGGCAACTTAACTGATGGCTCTAGTCCTCTTATTTTCTCTAGTCAATTTCTTATCCGTGATTCGGGTTATAATACAAACATTGCAGACAAGTGATTTCAGAGCGTCACGCACCTGCAGTAACTCCACCAGAAAAAATGCACCATCCAGGTAAAAATAAAAAAAGTCGGAATCTTGAGCCAGAAATCAATAGTTGAAAACAGTCAGATGTCCAAAAAGCCAAAAAGAATGATTTGAAAAAAGTGGGCTGGCTATCGTCGACAGAGTTTGGCCAAAACCCAGAGGCATTACCTCAAAATAGATAGTATGCAACAAAGCCCTCCAAATTTAAAAAGCCCTGATCGAAAGATTGGGGCTTTTTTGTTGTTGATTTTATATTAAAAACTTTCAGCAGAGTTTGACAAACTCATACTTATCCTTAAGGATAATCTAAAAAATCATGAGTATAACAAAATGAAAAATAGTGCTCTGGCGCCAGTCTATCAGGCTGATATTTTAGGTAAGGGTTATGAGCAGACCACTTTCAATTTTCCTGAAGATTATGAAGGCCCGGTCATTGCCACGCTGGTGCGTAAAAAAGCAGCCCAAACCACCTCTAAGGCCGTGCTTTATATCCACGGTTTTATTGATTACTTTTTTCAAACTGAAATGGCAGAACGCTTTAATCAGCAAGGTTTTGATTTTTATGCTCTGGATTTAAGAAAATATGGGCGCTCCCATTTATGTCACCAGAAGCTCTACAATGTCTACAGTCTCTCTGAATATGATGCTGAAATTAATCAGGCACTCGAGCTGATTGGCCAAGAAGGCCATGACCAGATACTTCTATGCGGGCATTCAACCGGTGGATTAATTACCACCCTTTATACCGCCCGGCATCCCAATCACCCTCTAATCAAGGGACTCTGGCTCAACAGCCCATTTTATGACTTCAACATGCGCTATCTAGAGAAAAAGATTTTATTGCCCCAACTGAGCCGTTTAGGAAAACGCTTTCCAGACCTGCAGTTTCCAAGCCGTCTTAATCGCTGGTATGTACCCAGCTTGCATATCAGTTATCAAGGAGAATGGAATTTCAATCTGGAATGGAAAAAACCAAGCTATCCTCTGGTACGTTTAAGTTTTGTGTATGCCATTTATGAGGCCCAAAAACATCTTCATCAGGGAGTTTATCTTACAGTCCCTACTTTAATCATGCATGCCCATCAAACCCGCTATCCTTTACGCTTTAATCACGCTGCACAAAGCAGTGACGTAATTCTTCAGGTGCAAGATATAATTGACCATGCTCAAAAGCTACAGGGCGATGTACAGCTGTGTTCCATTCAAAATGCTGTCCATGATCTGGTACTTTCAGAAAAACCGGCCAGAGAGCAGGTATATCAGCAACTGTTTCAATGGCTGGAACAAAAATCTCTTTTGGCCTGACCAAAATAGATCAGACCATTCCTAACAGCAGGTCAGGCTGTCTGGTTTTATGAGCACTTTTAAAGGTTATTCTTAACAACCCTAAAACAGTAAAACTGCGAAAATTCTATAAAAACCAATTTACTTTTAACAGCTGGCATTTTATCCAGATTTTTCATTTTTCTTGCTTTGTAACTGTGCAAAAATACAGCACAAAGCTGAGCTTTACTTTAAAGTCGACTTTCCATCATCTGCAAGACTGTGTATAACAATGAACGCTACAGGCAAAGTAATAGGCATAGGCAAAATTGCTTAAAAAGCGTTAGACTATGCAGCAATAATGTCATGATTCGGTCTGATAAAGATCAAAGAAGAAGGTGAAGATTGATGCCGCTCAATACAGTTGAAGAGCTTGTCGCAGATATCCGTGCAGGAAAAATGGTCATCCTGATGGATGATGAAGACCGTGAAAATGAAGGTGACCTGGTTATTGCTGCCACGCATGTCCGCCCGGAGGACATCAACTTTATGATCACCCATGCGCGTGGTCTGGTCTGCCTGACGTTGAGTAAAGAGCGTTGCCAGCAGCTGAATTTACCGTTAATGGTCGATGCGAACGGTGCCCAGCACGGCACCAACTTCACGCTGTCTATTGAAGCAGCAGAAGGGATTACCACCGGCATTTCAGCCGCTGAACGTGCTCACACGATTCAGACTGCAGTGGCGGCACATGCCAAGCCAACAGATATTGTACAGCCCGGCCATATTTTCCCTTTAATGGCACAGCCAGGTGGGGTATTGCACCGCGCAGGTCATACCGAAGCAGGATGTGATCTGGCCCGCCTTGCCGGTCTGGAACCCGCATCGGTAATTTGTGAAATTATTAAAGAAGATGGCACCATGGCGCGCCGTCCGGATCTGGAAGTATTTGCCGAAAAGCATGGTCTGAAAATTGGCACCATTGCCGACCTGATTCATTACCGTATGACCAATGAACAGACGGTTGAGCGTATTGATCATCAAGTCATCGAGACTGAATATGGTAGCTTTGACTTGTATCGTTACCGTGAGCTCGGCAATCCGGATATTCATTTAGCCTTAGTAAAAGGCGAGCCTAAACAAGGTGTCACGACGGTACGCGTACATGGTTTTAACCCGACCCGCGATCTTTTAAAAGTCAAAAAACCGGACAGTGAAAGTACCTGGAATCTGGACCGAGCACTCAAAGAGATTTCTACCAGCGACCGCGGTGTACTGGTCTGGATCGGCCAGCGCCATTTACAGGACTTAGGCCCGGCTTTAGAGACCCTGAAAGCACCGAAAAATGTCAAATCCAATGCTGCACTGTCTCAGCAATATCAAACCATTGGGGTGGGCGCACAAATTTTACGTGATCTGGGCGTGGAAAAAATGAAGCTGCTCAGCTCTCCATTACGTTTCAATGCCCTGTCCGGCTTTAACTTAGAAGTGGTGGAATACATCACTGCACAACAAACATCTTAAGAAATAATCGAGGTTCCTATGGCTATTCGCCGTATTGAAGGTATGTTGCATCTCGCGAGCGAAGGCCGTTTCGCGATTTTAGTTGGTCGTTTTAATAGCTTTGTTGTTGAACATCTGTTAGAAGGTGCTATTGATACGTTGAAACGTCATGGCGTATCAGAGGATAATATTACGGTTGTTCATGCACCGGGTGCCTGGGAACTGCCGGTAGTTGCAAAAAAACTGGCTGTTTCGGAACGTTTCGATGCCATCATTGCACTTGGCGCAGTGATTCGTGGTAGCACCCCTCATTTCGATTTTGTAGCGGGTGAATGTGCCAAAGGTTTGGGCGTGGTTGGCCTGGACACTGGCTTACCGGTCATTAACGGTGTACTCACTACGGACAGTATCGAACAAGCGATTGAACGCTCGGGTACAAAAGCAGGAAATAAAGGCAGTGAAGCTGCTTTAACTGCGATTGAAATGGTTAACTTGTTAAAGGCTATCTAACGCTATGTCGCAAACACTTCAAGCAACTTATGCAGCAAAACGTAAAGCACGTCGTTTTGCTGTGCAAGGAATTTATGAATGGCAGATGAGCCACAATCCGGTGCATGAGATTGAAGCACGTACGCGTGTGGAAAATGCCATGCATAAAGTGGATCTGAGCTATTATCATGAATTGTTGACTCAAGTGGTTGCCAATCATGAAGCACTGGATGCGCTCTTAATTCCGGTACTGGATCGTGAAATTACCGTACTGGACGGCGTTGAGCTGGCTACACTGCGTTTGGGCGCCTACGAATTGAAAGAACATCTGGAAATTCCGTATCGTGTGGTTTTGGACGAAGCAATCGAACTGGCTAAACATTTTGGCGGTGCAGACAGCCATAAATACATCAACGGTGTATTGGACCGTTTAGCCACGACGCTACGTACAGCAGAAAAACAGCAAGCCCACTAGTTTAAGTCGCATTGTTGTATGGCTGAGTTCTCGATTATTGATAGCTATTTTAATCGGCGGAATCTCAATTCTGTCGATTTAGGCGTCGGTGACGACTCAGCCGTGCTCACCCCTCCTCCACAGCAACAACTGGTGATCTGTACCGATACTTCAGTGGCTGGACGACATTTCCCCCTAGAGACTGACCCGCATGCGATTGGCTGGAAATCGGTTGCTGTTAATTTGTCCGATATTGCTGCCATGGGTGCCACCCCGCACAGTATTTTGCTGGCCTTGAGCCTACCCCAAATTGATCATGCCTGGCTCAAAGCCTTTAGTCAGGGCCTGTATGATTGCTGCGATCAATTTGGGGTGAGCTTAATTGGTGGCGATACCACACAAAGCCCTCACCTGACCATAAGCATCACTGCACTTGGCTGGGTCGATAGCGGACAGGCTATTCCGCGCTCAGGTGCCCAACCGGGTGACCTGATCTGTGTCAGCGGTACCATCGGCGATGCAGCTTTTGCCCTGAATCATCCCGGCCACCCCTTACAGCAGCGGCTGGATTATCCGAGCCCACGCTGCCAGCTCGGTGTTGCCTTAAAAGGCCTGGCACATAGCATGATTGATGTTTCGGATGGCCTGGCTCAAGATCTGGGACATATTCTTCAAGCTTCTCAAGTGGGTGCAACCCTGGCACTGGATAAGCTCCCGCTCAGCCCTGCCCTGCACACCTTGCGTGATGAGCAAAAATGGCAATATGCGCTCGCCGGTGGCGATGATTATGAATTATGCTTTACAATAAGTCCGCAAAATTATGAAAAATTATTGCAAAAACAAATTGATGTTTCGATTAGTATAATCGGCACTGTTCATTCTTCACTCGGTTTAACTTTTGAAAAAAATGGCATAGATCATTTGCTTCAATTTAATGGGTATCAACATTTTGCATAAACCTGCAATAAATTTTAAAGCGATGTCCTGGAAGGACCGATTGATTGTATTTAGTGGAGTGGGCTTTGGTTCTGGCCTGGCACCGAAAGCGCCGGGGACGTTTGGCTCAGCTTTTGCGCTGTTATTTGTGCCGTTCTGGCTCTCTCTGGGTTTTTTAAATAGCTTTTTTGCCATGGTGATCATGTCACTGATTGGCATCTATATCTGTGGCAAAACCGCTGAGCTGATGGGTGTACATGATGATGGCCGGATTGTCTGGGACGAATTTGCTGGGCAATCCATCACGTTTCTACCCGTTCTCTATATGGGGCAGATGAACTGGCTGTGGCTTCTGGTTGGCTTTGCCCTGTTCCGTTTGTTTGATGTCTGGAAACCTTGGCCAATCCGGGTCATTGACCGCCAAGTCGGCGGGGGATTCGGCATCATGCTGGATGATATTATTGCCGGCCTTTGGGCAGCTCTCTGTATTCTGATTTATCTTTTTTTACCATGGCCTAGCTACATTTAGGATGAGAACATGTCAACGACTGTCATTATTCTTGCTGCAGGTAAAGGAACGCGTATGCGCTCTCATTTACCCAAAGTATTACAACCTCTTGCAGGACGCCCCTTACTTGGTCATGTGATCGAAACGGCGAAAAAGCTGAATGCTAATAATATTATTACCATTTATGGACATGGCGGTGATCGTGTCCAAACTGCATTTGCAGATCAAATTATCCAATGGGTGAAACAGGCGGAACAGCTGGGTACCGGTCATGCGGTACAAATGACGTTACCGGTCTTGCCACAGGATGGCATCTCCCTGATCCTATCGGGTGATGTGCCTTGTATTAGGCCGGCTACCTTGCAAAACCTGCTGAATGCTACCCAAGAGACAGGCATTGGCCTGGTAACCTTAACCTTGCCAGATGCAACAGGTTATGGTCGTATTGTCCGTAAAGATGGCCAGATTCAAGCGATTGTTGAACATAAAGACGCGACTGACGCACAGCGCCAAATTAAGGAAATCAATACCGGGATTTATGCTGTTAGCAATGCCAAATTGCATGAATGGCTGCCACGTTTAAGCAATGATAATGCACAAGGCGAATATTACCTGACGGATATCGTGGCGATGGCGCTAGCCGATGGCATGCAGGTGGCCTCGGTAGAACCTGAGCTGGCTTTTGAAGTCGAAGGCGTCAATGACCGCGTACAACTGGCTGCCCTGGAGCGCCAGTTCCAGGCGTATCAAGCCAAGCAGCTGATGCAGCAAGGTGTTCATCTGATTGATCCCAACCGTTTTGACCTACGTGGCCATTTGACAGTCGGTAAGGATGTGAAAATTGATATCAACGTGATTATCGAAGGTGATTGCGAACTCGGCGACCAGGTTGAAATTGGCGCAGGCTGCGTGATTAAAAATACCAAAATTGCTGCGGGCACCAAAGTACAGCCATATAGCGTATTCGATCAGGCTGTTGTCGGTGAAGATGCACAGATTGGTCCCTTTGCACGTTTACGTCCAGGGGCGAAACTGGCCAATGACGTACATATTGGCAACTTTGTCGAAGTCAAAAATTCAAGTATTGGCCTAGGTTCCAAGGCCAATCATTTCACCTATTTAGGTGATGCCGAAATCGGCAGTGGTTCTAATATTGGTGCCGGTACCATTACCTGCAACTACGACGGCGCCAATAAATTTAAAACCATCATTGGAGATAATGCCTTTATTGGTTCCAACAGCTCCTTGGTTGCTCCGGTACAGATTGGCAACGGTGCCACTGTCGGTGCAGGCTCAACCATTACCCGTGATGTGGCAGAGAACAGTTTAGCGGTGGAACGTTCCAAGCAATTTGCCAAAGAAAATTATCCACGTCCGCAAAAGATCAAGAAATAAGGGGAAATATTATGTGTGGTATCGTCGGTGGCATTGCGGAACGCAGCATTACCAATATTTTAATTGAAGGCCTGAAACGTCTTGAATACCGTGGCTATGACTCAGCCGGCTTAGCCCTGATTAACCAGAATCAGGTTCTACGTGAACGTCGTGTCGGCAAGGTTGCCAACCTTGAAAATGCAGTCAATGAATCACAGATTATTGGTTCGCTCGGGATTGCCCATACCCGCTGGGCCACACATGGCAAGCCGACTGAGAACAATGCCCATCCGCATATCTCCGGCAATGTGGCTGTGGTACATAACGGCATTATCGAGAACTATCAAGAGCTGAAAGATGACCTTGAAGCTCTAGGTTATGTATTCACTTCACAGACTGATACTGAAGTCGTTGCCCATCTGGTCAATGATGCACTGAAATCGACCCCGATTTTACTGGAAGCGGTAAAACAGGTGGTGCCACAACTAAAAGGCGCGTATGCACTGGGTATTGTTCATACCGATCATCCGGATGAGTTAATCACGGTGCGTGAAGGCTCACCACTGGTGATTGGGGTTGGAATTGGTGAAAACTTTATCAGTTCTGACCAGTTGGCCCTGCTGCCGATTACCAACCGCTTTATCTACCTGGAAGAAGGGGATATTGCCCGTTTGACTCGTAGCACGATTGAAGTGTTTGTGGATGGTCAACTGGTTGAGCGTCCGGTGAAAGAACTGGATGCTGCGGTGAGTAATGCCTCTAAAGGCGAATACAAGCACTATATGCTCAAAGAAATTTATGAGCAGCCTGAAGCCATCCAGCAAACCATTTCCCAAGCACTCAATGGAAATGCCCTGCGTGAAGACTTTCTGGTTAGTGCAGAGCAGGATTTTTCCAAGATCCAGCAGATTCAGATCATTGCTTGTGGGACCAGCTACCATGCCGGTATGATTGCCAAATACTGGTTTGAGCAGCTGATCGGCCTGCCTTGTCAGGTTGAAATTGCCAGTGAATTCCGTTACCGCACGCCAGTGATTGTAAATCACACCCTGTATGTCTGTATTTCTCAGTCCGGTGAAACCGCAGATACCCTGGCGGCCTTACGCGATACGCAGAAACGCGCTCAGGCCAAAGGTTTAGACATCAGCACAATGACCATCTGTAACGTGGCTACATCGTCGATGGTACGTGAAACTGAGCACAGCTTGCTGACCTTGGCAGGACCTGAAATTGGGGTCGCATCGACCAAAGCTTTTACCACCCAGTTGACTGCATTGATGTTGCTGGTACTGAAAATCGGTACTGTCAAAAACACGATTTCAACGGAACAGGTTACCGCGATTACGACCGGGCTCTGGCATACTCCTAAAGTGATTCTGGACACCCTGCGTTATGATGATGAAATTCTGCGCCTGTCTGAACTGTTTGTAGAAAAAAACCATTGTCTGTTCCTCGGCCGTGGGACGCATTTCCCGATCGCGCTTGAAGGTGCGTTGAAACTGAAAGAAATTTCCTATATCCATGCAGAAGGCTATGCAGCAGGTGAACTGAAACATGGCCCGCTGGCACTGGTGGATAATGATATGCCTGTGGTCATTCTGGCACCGCAGGATGACATGCTGGACAAATTAAAATCCAATATGGAAGAAGTTCAGGCACGTGGTGGCGAGTTATTTGTCTTTGCTGATGAGCATAGCGGCATCAAGGCCAAAGAACGCCAGCATGTGGTGCATATTCCTGAAATAGATCCACTTTTAGCCCCTATCGTCTATAGCATTCCGGTTCAGTTGCTGTCTTATCATGTAGCCGTCCTGCGGGGTACGGATGTAGATCAACCGCGTAACCTGGCAAAATCAGTGACCGTAGAATAATCAGAATTGAAGCAAGGCTGGTTATTGTATGAGAGTAATAAAGCTTCATACCAAGTAATAAAGTCTCATACTGAGTAATAAAGTGTAATACTATATTGCTCAAAAAATCCACACAAGATATGCTCTAAAAAGCATGTTGTGTGGATTTTTTTATGGCTAATTCTAAGAACACACAAAATCATGAACTCAAAATTCAAAAGTGGATTAAAGAAGGACGAGGGCAGGGTTTTGGAAATAACTATAAGCCTTGGCTCACAATTCGAGATGTGAGTTTAGAAGGTCGATCTCACCGAGTTTTTGGTCATAAAAGCCAAAGAACTCATCACTTGCTCTCTGATCTAGAACTGTCCACTTTTCTATTACTAAGGCGTGTCATCAATTAACTTGAGAGAAACCACCTTGTGCCCACTATACTTTTATGAGTAAACGCTAGGTATTAAGAGATAATCAGTGGGGGGCAAATTAAAGATCTGTTCCCTGGACGAACGGATCCTGTTGGAGTAACGGCCGGAGATAAGCGACTATCTGTTGAAGCGGTTCAGCTTTTGGGTTGGCTAAAGAAATTAAAAGAAAGAGGGTCTCAACAGTTAAGTCAATAAAAAGCTATAAATAGACTATATTTTTATCCGATGTTCCCCATTTAAAATGATAATTCTCCTTAACACTTTTTGCTCAGAATATGCCCATCAGGTCGACAGATACGATTTTTTTGGCCAGCAAAATTGTCTAGGTTTTCATGGATAGTGAGACAATCAGGTGTTCTGGCTGCTTTAAAGTCATAAAAAAGGAAGCCTGAGCTTCCTTATCCACTGCTAGCTATACCGGTTTAAATACCGTATTTAACGCGATAGGCTTCCATTTTTGCCAGTGCTTCCTGCTCGCCTTTACCATCCAGATAATCCATTAAGTCTTTCATGGTGATCAGTGCATGTACTGGAATTTCAAGTTCTTTTTGGACTTCTTGGATTGCAGAAAGTTCGCCCTGACCTTTTTCCTGACGATCTAACGCAACCAGTACCCCGGCAATTTGTGCACCGGCATTTTTCAGAATAGTGACCACTTCACGGATCGCAGTTCCGGCAGTAATCACATCATCAATAATCCAGACTTTTTTACCTTCAACCGAAGCTCCGACCAATACGCCACCTTCACCGTGATCTTTAGCTTCTTTACGGTTAAAGCCCCAAGGTATACTCACACCATGATTTTGCGACAGTGCGACCGCAGTTGCAGCAACAAATGGAATACCTTTATATGCCGGACCAAAAACCACTTCGACCTGATCACATTGCATCAGCTTGGCTGCATAGCCTGATGCCAAGAGAGACAAGGCTTCGCCATCATTTAACAAGCCGGCATTAAAAAAATAAGGGCTCACACGACCCGATTTTAAAGTAAACTCACCAAATTTAAGCACACCACGTGATAATGCGAGTTCGATAAAAGCTTGCGGGTTAAACTGAGCTGGCGTTGACATGAGGTGCTCCTGAATCCATTAATTAAGGTAAGACTTGCGCATGATACCAAAGAGTAGCTATCCAAGTGATCAAAAAATTCTTCGTGTCGTTTCAATTAACGTCAACGGCTTACGTTCCTCTGTAAGCAAGGGTTTGCTGGAATGGATGGAAAAGTCCGATGCCGATGTGATCTGCATGCAGGAAAGCCGCATTACCCATGTTCAGTGGACCGATAAATTTAAGCCTGAAGGCTGGTACACCCATCTCTTTCCAGCCGAACGTCCAGGCTATGCCGGCACCGCCATTTATAGCCGTCTGCCTTTTGTCTCCCTCACCGATGGTCTGGGTTTTGAACTGGCAGACTCACAGGGCCGTTTTATTGCCGCTGAATTCGATCTGGGCCTAGAACAAACTGTATATATCTGTTCGCTTTATCTGCCATCCGGTTCATCGGGTGAAGAAGCTCAGGCCCGTAAAGACCACTTTTTAGAAGAATATCAAAAGATTCTGAAACAATGGCGCGATGAAAATAAATCGGTCATTGTCTGTGGGGATTACAATATTGTGCATAAACGGATTGATATTAAAAACTGGTCGGGCAACCAGAAATCTTCCGGTTGTTTACCGCATGAACGCGCCTGGCTGGACCATATTTATGATGAACTGGGCTATGTAGATACCTTCCGTGAAGTACGCCAGGAAGCCGAGCTATATTCCTGGTGGTCGAATCGTGGTCAGGCCCGCGCCAAGAATGTCGGCTGGAGGATTGACTACCACGCCTGTTCTCCAGACTGGAAAACCCGTACGGTGAATGCCTGGGTCTATAAAGATGAATGGTTTAGTGATCATGCACCGGTCATTATTGATTACAAATTGTAAAAAGGCTTGAGAACTGAGTAAACAATTGTTTACTCAATTAAGGTGAATTGCTTACATGCCATGACGTATTTCTTGGATTTCTTTGAGTTTAAGAACATAGCATGATAGCTGCACGGCACAGGGATATGTCAGGATGACACATAAAGGACAGGAAGCCGTAGGAAGAAAATAAAACAGACCATCAAATTTAGTTTGTTTTTCATGGATGTGACATTGGACGTTATACTGAGACCCGCATAATCAGGATGATTGATGCGGGTTTTCTCATATTATAATGACTCTTATTCTTGATTATTGTTTTGATTTTTTTATATATCCGCTGATTGTTCTCTTATTTAAAACTTTATTTCTTATTGTTCTATCCAGAATCTTATCCCCTCCTTATGTCAGTTTCATGACAGCTTGGCCCTGATTCGAAATTTTCCTATGCAGACGGACACTCCTGTTTTGCAGCCCCCCGTGGCCGTCTTGACTAAATTTGGTTAAGCTAGTCCAAGACTTTAAATGAGTGATGATGATGTTAAGAATTTATGGTATTAAAAACTGCAATTCAATGAAAAAAGCCTTTGATCTGCTCAATGAACTGGGGTTGAGCTATGAATTCCATGATTATAAAAAACAGGGCATTGATGCAGAATGTGTAAAAAGCTGGTTGGATGCACTCGGTCAGGACGTGGTTCTGAATAAAAAAGGCACCACCTGGCGTAAACTCAGTGCAGAAGAGCAGCAAACCGCACTGGCCAGTGAAGATCATCTGGTGCAAGCCTTAACCACGCATACCAGCTTAATTAAAAGACCGATTTTACAGACTGCTGATGGCTTTATTGCCGGATTTGACGAAGCTGCTTATCGCGCTCTAGTTGAAGAAAAACAGGATTAATCAGCATATAAAAAAAAGCCTGACAGATGTCAGGCTTTTTGCATATACAGGATGGATTAGTTTGCACGAATCCAGGTCTGGTTACGACCCAAAGCAGAAATCCCCATAAAGCCACGCAGCTCCAGCTTCTTGCCACCCTCCGCCAGATTGCCTTTTAGCTTATAGGTTTTGCCAGATTGTGGGTCCAGAATAGAACCACCTTCATAGCTGGTGCCACCCACATTTTTCAGACCTTTCACAATGGTCAAGCCTTTTAATGACTTGTTATGATAAGGTCCTTCACATTTTGTACAGGCATTCTCTTCACCCGGAGTCAATACCGATTGAATACTGGCAGATAAAGTACCATTCTTCTGTTCAGTAAACTTCACCATGGCTTTTGGCTGTTTAGTTTTGTCATCAATCGTTTTCCAAACGGTACCATTCAGAGGATCTGCGGCATTTGCTAATACCGATAAGCCAAGTAATCCTAAGGTTAGCGCGATTTTTTTCATTTTTTTTCATTTCCCTAGTCTGTTGATAGACCAATTTAGTATTAAAAAGACACAACAATTTTGCAATTTTTACGTGTGACTATTTAGTGTAACCTTGTAAATCAGGTTGGTAAATAATCTCATTTTGAATAAAAGCATAAAAATATGGAAGGATAATGAAGATGAGTCCCCTCACGAAACAACTCATTACAGAAAGTTTTTTAAAAGCCGCCATTCGTGCGCCAAGTCGTCTGAACCTTCCTCCTAGCTCGCTGCGTATCGCCTTGGAACAGCTATGCAAACTGTTCCCGCAAGACCCGTCTGTACAAATTCGTTCCTTGCGTCTGGCCGGTTTACGTGCTGAAGAGATCAAACCCCAGCAGCAATCGACCCAGATGATTTTTCATATTCATGGAGGAGCATTCTATTTAGGTTCACTCAATACCCACCGGGCCTTTATGACCCAAATTGCAGCCCGTACCCAGATGCAGGTCTTGCATGTGAACTATCCGCTTGCACCGGAATCGGCTTATCCGGAGCCGCTTGAGGCGCTATATGATGTTTACAACCTGTTGCTTGATCAGGGAATTCAGCCCAAAGATATTATTCTGTCCGGTGACTCGTGTGGCGCTAACCTGGCCTTGGCCCTCGCTTTAAAAATCAAACAGGAAGGTCGCCCGCAAGTTAGTGGACTTATTCTGCTTTCTCCACTGCTGGATTTGACTCTGAGCAGTGAATCTTTACGGTATAACCAGAAACATGATGCCTTGCTGTCAATCGAAACGCTTAAAACCGGGATCGAATATTATGTGCCCAGCGCCATAGACCGAGGTGATCCCGGCGTTTCTCCTTACTTTGCCGAGCTGAGCGGATTACCTCCTATCCATATTCAGGTCGGTTCTAAGGAAATTTTGCTGGATGACGCCACCCGTTTCAAAGAAAAGGCCGAGCAGGCCCATGTTGAGGTTGAGTTTAAAATCTATACGGGCATGTGGCATAACTTCCAGATGTTTAGCGCCTGGTTTGATGAAGCCCGACAATCTCTGGCTGACTTGGCAGAGTTTGCACATCGTCTGGATCAGGACTAGGCTCTCAAGTCCTGATATAAAAAAGGTCAGCCCAGGCTGACCTTTTCAATTTTCTGCCTTAGAGCGCGCTGATCATCTGGTGTGCAGTCTCCAGAGCTTGCTGCTTGCTTGCATCGCCCATATTCACGCCTTCGGCACGAATCACCTGAATATCACTCACCCCGGTAAAATTAAACACGGTTTTCAGGAATGCTTCCTGAAAGTCAACCGGACTCTGTTCACCATAGATCCCCCCACGGCTGCTGGCAATATAGACTTTCTTGTCACCCGCCAAACCAATCGGGCCATTTTCAGTATATTTAAAACTACGCCCAGCCACACTGATACGGTCGATCCAGGCTTTTAAAGTAGAAGGCAGGCCAAAGTTATACATTGCCGCTCCCACCACGATAATATCCGCACGCAAATACTGCTGCAAAATCTCTTCCCCCAGAGCTGTCTGTTCTGCATCCTGCCCCATCAGAATCTCGGCAGTCAGATGAGGAATCGGTTGTGTCGCCAGATCTAGATACTCTACCTGTAAGGTGTCTTTATGCTTTTGTTGCAACTGGCTCACAATGGCCTGACTCAACTGACGGGAAATTGAAGCATCACCTAAAATACTTGAATCAATATGTAAAACTTGCATCTATTTTGCCTGTATGAATTGGTCTGTCTAGAAATAGGCATAGTTTAATGATTTTTCAACAATGAGATAATCCCAGCCCATAAAACAGAACATTCCAAATACGGAACAAAAGGCCTATACAGACAAATGTAGCTTTATCTTTTTTGTGGTAAAACAGGAATTTTTTAATCAATTTTAAGTTATGTTATAGTCAGTTTTATAAAGATATCCATGCTAAAAAGTAAAGCGCTTTCATAATAACGATAAAGTTTAAGGCGAAATAGATGAAGCAGATAAGAGGATTATTAGCAAAAATCCTGCGGCTGAGAATCAAAAAATATCTGATCGAAGATGAAGTCGTCATCAATTGGGGGATTTTAAAAAAATGTATCTTGATGTTGGTACTGGGCTGCATTGTCCATCTGAGCTGGCTTAGTTGGGATCTGTTTGTGCTGTTTCATCCTGAATATTGGCAATATGTACAGATTAAACTAATTCACTTACAGCTCATCCTCGACAGCAGTTTTTTACTGGTTTTGCTCGCTCTGATCTATCCTTGTTATAAGTGGCAAGGCCATGCGCGCGCTGAACGCTATCTGCCTCATCTGACGGTCGGTGTTTTTGTCATCTCCCTCTGCCGGGATGCTTATGTGGTGGGGGTCATGAGTCCCGTTTCGACCCTAGCCTGTGTGTGCCTGATGACAGTGGGTCTGGTGCTGTTTCATCGCGCCCTGATCTATAGCATATTGATACCGGCATTCCTGTTTCTGACGGTTTGCACCTATCTGAGCTTTCGTCATCAAATTCCCTATTCGCCCCTGTTCAATATACAGGGCAAGTTTTTTGATAATGGCTTTTGGCTGGGCTCCATGCTGTATTTTATGTTACCCATTCTGGCCATCTGCACCATGCTGTTTGAAATCCTGCTTAGCCAATGGCGGCACCGTGAACGGCTGATTCAGCACCTGAGCCAACTTGATCCCTTAACCAGTCTGTTTAACCGGCGCAGTATCAATCAATGTCTGGAAAAATTAAATCATAGCGCCTGTTTAAGCTATGCCTTGGTCCTGCTAGACTTGGACCATTTTAAAAAAATTAATGATCAATATGGTCACCACAAAGGTGATGAAACCCTGATAAAGGTCAGTGCCGTACTGAGCCAGCAATTACGTAAAAGTGATGTTGGAGGCCGTTTTGGTGGTGAAGAGTTTATTTTGGTACTTAAAGATACCAATATTGAAATGGCGCAACAGATTGCAGAACGTTGCCGTCTTGCTATTCAGCAGCTTGAGATTCAAAGTGATGAGGGTACCAAAATTTCTGTCACGGCCAGTTTTGGTATTGCGATTTCTCAAGCAGAATTGCGCCCGCAGCAGCTACTCAGCCAGGCTGATCGGGCACTGTATCAGGCCAAAGCCAGAGGCCGGAATCAGGTCAGAGCCTATATTACATCGACCCAACCCGAACTTGAGCTATATTCTTAACACGGTAATCCAGCAGGTTAATGGAATTGTGCCAGACGTTTCAGCTGAGCCAATAATTCCGCTTCATTAAATGCCCCGGTTAAACGCAAACCACGGATTTCCTGCTGCTGGCCATCCAGAAACAAATAGGTCGGTGGCCCCAGAATTTCCCACTGATTAAACAACGACTGATGGGCTGCATCATATTGGCTTAAATCGAGTTTGATCAGCACGTACGGTGCCAGTGCCTGCTGTACCGTGGCTGATTTTAAAACACGCTGCTCGATCGGCTGACAGGCCACACACCAGTCGGCATAGATATCAATAATGACCTTTTGGCCATGCGGTATCTGTTTTAACAAGGATTCAAATTCGGCAGCTGTTTTGGCCACTTGCCACGTGGCAGTGCTGTGACTTTGCTTAACAAAAAAACGCTGGCTCTGTTGATATTGGCTATATGCCAGATAAGGCAGCACGACGACTAGACACAGGATATATAACCATCTCAGGCCAGTACGCTGCCAGAAAATACGGCACAGCACATAGACAATAAAGGCCATGCCTAAGCCCAGCGACACCCCCTGCAACATAGCTTCAGAAATCAGCGGGCGTATAAAATACAGCGCCAGCCCCAGCATGATAAAGGCAAATAGCACCTTGATCTGATTCATCCAGTGTCCGGCACGCGGTAATATCCGGGCCCCCAGAATACTGGCCAGCAGTAAGGGTGTCCCCATACCGAATCCGAGACCAAAGAGTAACAAGGCACCCTGCCATTGACTCTGGGTCTGGGAAATGAACAGCAATGCTCCTGCCAGGGGTGCTGTCATACACGGCCCCACCAGCAAGGCGGAGATAATGCCCATGACTGCGGCACTGATCAGGCTCCCTCCATGCTGCATGGCCTGAACCTGATCCAGACGCTGAATCAGGCGCTGCGGAAGTTTAATTTCAAACAGGCCAAACAGGTTTAGGGCAAACAGCACAAATAGAGCACTAAAAGCAATCAGGGTACCCGGCTGCTGTAGCCAGCGTTGGAAATTCAGCCCGGCCGATGAGGCGATTAAACCTAATACAGCATAGACGGTGGCCATACTAACCACAAAGGTTAAGGCGATCATCCAGGCTTTTAAGCCTTTGCTATCACGGACCAACAACGAGGTCAGGATCGGGAGCATAGGCAACGAACACGGGGTAAAGGCCAGTAAAAGCCCTAAACCAAAGAACAGCAGCAAACCATAGGCCCAGGAGCTTTCTGCCAGACGCACTGACCACTTCTGGTCTTGGGCGGTTATAGCTTCTTCGATATCTGGATCAGATTGGTCTGAGCGTTGTAGCTGAGTATCAGCCAGAGTATCAAGCAGACGATTCTGGGCAGTTGTAGAGCTGTTTAAATCTAATAGACGTGTGTTCCCGGAAGCTGCGGTGTCATATTGCACCAGACCGGAAAGATTGGTTTTAAACTGCGCGGTTTGCGGTGGATAGCACAGCCGATCCTGGGCACAGCCTTGCCAGCTGACCTGATAAGACTGTCCGGGCTGAGTCGGGATCTGAAATTTTAACTGCTGATAATAAACCTGGGTATGCCCATAGTTGTCATCATAGATTTCTTCAGCGGGCGGCAGTTCCAATGTTAGCGGCTGATTGCCCTGTCGGACTTCAATCTTGTGCTGATACAGATAGTAGTGTTCAGGAATATCCCAGCTGAGTTCCGCCTGCTCAGCACTGTCCGAGACTACACTCAGAGGAAAGGCCTGCTCAGGTGACAGTAACGCCGTTTCGGCCTGAGCTGCTATACTGAACAGTACACTGCCTAACAGGAAAGGCGCACATAAAGCGCTCCATTTCTGAACTACTAAAAGTTGCATCATACCGAGTGCGATAGATCAAAAGAGAAAGGATACACCCAGACCGGAGAAGTAACTGTTTTCCTGCCCGTCCAGATCTACCCCCATACTGGCATCCAGCTGGATCCGATCGTTGAGGGCATACATTACGCCCGTGCCGAGTGCATATTCATTGGCTTGGCTTTCGGCCTTACGATAAATCAATTCCGAATAGCCCGACCAGCGATCCGTAAACTGATAGTCTACAGATGGAATTGCGCTAATAGCCCAGTTTGAGTCCTGCCATTCATAACGCATGGTGATAGAGGTCGAGACCAGATCACTATATTGATAGGCCACCGCCGAGCTCAGGCTATATATATCTTCTTCATTGCTAAACCCCTTATTACCGGTTGCAATAAGCGCTTCAGCCATCACGGCCATGCTCAGTTTGTCATCGTCCAGATCAATGGCTTTTTTCAGGCCAATACTGACATCTCCCAGCCCATCATTTTCTTCAGTGTGTCCGTTCCATTTCTGCTGGCTCCATGCCGGTCCATCCCAGCCCAAACGTAATTCCAGGCTATCGGTTAAACCTGTGCGCAATAATATATCGGCATTTAAAGTGGTTTCTTTAAGCTTGCTTCCTTCTACCATTGACTCGCGATAGTTCAGCGTTGGCAAACCCTGCTCCCATGCCAGCTGCCCCACAGGGATAGTGCCGGTTCCCATACCTTCACCCGGACGATCAAATTCGACTTCAGCAAAAAGTTGGGCACTGACACTGGTCAGCGCAATAAAACCCAAGGTTGTTAATGTTGTCTTCATCTGGTTAGGCTCTTTATTCAAATTTAATTCAGTTCTTTGGTCATTTTTG
Source organism: Acinetobacter sp. S4400-12 (assembly GCF_024129495.1). Taxonomy (NCBI): domain Bacteria; kingdom Pseudomonadati; phylum Pseudomonadota; class Gammaproteobacteria; order Moraxellales; family Moraxellaceae; genus Acinetobacter; species Acinetobacter sp. S4400-12. The sequence continues at coordinate 19,292 of NZ_JAMXYB010000011.1, forward strand.
CGCCGTGGTCACGCAACAGTTGCAGAGTCTGTTTTTCTTCTTCAAGGGCCTCTGACCAGTTAATTTCATCGAAATCACAATCAAAGAATAAATCGCTAATAGAGGACAAAATGGTCTGCCCATCTTCATCTTTGGTGTTTGGATTGACCTGTTCATCCAGCAGGCGCTGTACTGCAGGAACACAGGCGGCACTCGCTGCGTCCCAGAGCGGTCCATAAATTTCTTCAGCATCCCACAGATGTAAATTGACTTTGGCCTGAATCAATGCTTCCAGAATCTGCAAATGAATATCCAGACGTGCCTGTTTTTCTTCATCTGAAAGCGGGCTATTTGCTTCATAAGCCTCACAGACGTCTTCCCACCATTTGAACAATCCATCCGACCAGACCGAAATGACTGGACCTTTTTCAAGGTCAATAAAATTCGGATTGAGTCCATCCGCCAGGAGTTTTGTTACCTGTTCCAGATCTAAATCTTCGATGGCTTGCACAAAAAGCTGTTGTTGCGCAGTTAACATGATGGAGCTCGCTTCAATTCGTTTTTCCCTATTATGCCGAAGAAAGCAAAATTTGTTGTCTTTCCCACAACTATTTTTCATTTTATATAAAAAAAGCCCCGCAGGGCTTTTTTTCAGGATTCCAGATCAGACTTCGTCTTCCATCTCTTTAATTTCCAGGGCACCCGGACGTATGGTATCTTTTTTCTCAATAACATGCTCTAGACTGCGTTTTAAACGGTCAATGGCACCACGAATGGCGGTATCAACATTATGACCACGATGATTCACCACCACCGGTTTTAGACCTGCCGGACGTGCCTCGATCATGCAGCGGATATCGTCATCACCACCTTTGGCACCGTTTTCATCACTCAAATGGACTGAAAAATGGGTAATACGCTCACTGTGGCGCTGGAATTCCTGACTTAATTCTGCACGTACATAACTAATTAAACGATCGCTACTCTGAATGTGTTTATCTGTACGAAGTTCGATATTCATAAATTACCATCCTCAATCTTTTTAACTTTTCTTAGTGCAAAATTTTTATCTTGGCACGTTTCTGGTTTGCTGTATCGCAACGCATTTCACTTCTTCAAATGATTGGAATATCTCCTCCATTTTGAATGGATGAACACCTTTATGAATCTGCAGAATCATGTCCTTATACCTTGAATATCGGCTCTATCCAGAAAATATGCAAGTGCTATTTTGGTTTTTTTAGCAAAAGAATAACTAATTGTGACAGGTCCTTACTTAGTAAAATAAAGCCGCTTTCCAGTTCGTTCATCACCATCTTATTCACGTGATTGGATTCGGCCAATGAGAAAATTGCTTATCCCGACCACTTAGAATCAGCCTAAATTTTCTTCCGAATGATAATGAGAATGCAGAGAATTATCCGGTAGATCCCCGCTGCTAGCTTTAAATATTTTTTCTCTAAGTCTGTGAGCGTATAGGGTTGTGACGATGGCTTCCGCTATAGAAGTAATAAACATGTATGCTTTAATTACTGGTTTACCCCCCCCTTCGGTTTCGAGTTCAGTACGAGGGAGGAGCACCGCCCATTTTGAGAGTGGAAACAGGTTTTTCTTCACCGCTACATGCCATCTAAAATGATGAAACCTGCTCTTCAACCGATGAAATACTGACCACAGTGCCTCTCATCCCCCGCCTCAAGGGCATCGCCGTTTAATCTGATCAAGGTACATGCTTGCCTTTGCGATCAGCCAGATTTTTTAGCAAACTTAGGGTAAAAATCCCGATTTTGATTATAGAAAATAGGTGGTAAATGGCTTCTGACTGTGCCCACTTCTATTGCACTCCGCCAATTATTCACTGTTGAGTATGCTTTAACTAGAATAACGGACATAAATTTTCTTTAATTTTGGCAGCAGCTCAACCGACTCTTACTGTTTTCTGATCATTTAAATTTCTTTAAGCATAGCTATTTAGTCCCTATTTTTGAAAGTATTGAAGAACCCGTAATAAGAAAACAGACAAGGAGACCAAGCAAGATTTTTAATATATTTCTGTCATCGATCAATTTTAACTTTATTTTTACTTATTAATCTGTATCCTTTACCTGCTTTCTTGGGGGAAGAGATTTTAAATGAAACTTACACAAATCGCGGCATTGTGTGCTTTGGCTTCAACTGCTGCTTTGGCACAAGCAAAACCAGTTTGGCAAGATTTTAGCGTAACCGGTCTTTATGGTGAAAACTATGAAGCGGTAGACGAACAGCAAAGCACTCTAACCGTTGAATACGCTGCTAAAGTAAAATATGCAGATGTGTTTTTCTTCATGGATCGTATGCGTGGGGGCGATGATGCTAAAAGCACTTATTTTGAATTATCGCCACGCTTAAGTTTAAGTGAAGTAAGTGGCCAGAAACTTGCCTTTGGTCCTGTGAAAGATGTATTAATTTCCACAACGTGGGAAGGCTCAGACAATGCAGATAACTTCCTGTATGGTTTAGGTTTTGATCTTGACCTTCCATATTTTCAATATGCAAGCTTAAACTTTTATCGTGCCAATAATGAAAAGGTGTTTGGTAATAAAGACGATTATCAAATGACTTTCACTTATGGCGTACCGTTTAGCTTGGGAGCAGAAGACTTCCTGGTGGATGGTTTCCTGGACTGGTCTACTGCTGAAAAAGATGCTCAAGCGAGTGAACTCAACTGGACCACACAGTGGAAATGGAATGCGGGCAAACACATTTCTCCAGAGACACGCTTATATGTAGGTATTGAACACTCTGTTTGGAACAATAAGTTTGGTCGTAAAGATCAAGACGAAAACAATGTGAGTGCGCTGGTGAAATATCACTTCTAAGCCAAAAAAAAGCAGCTCATAAAAAGCAGAACCCGGGTTCTGCTTTTTTATGGCAAAAATCAGCTGTATTTTTTAAAGTGTTGGTCTCTGCTACTGCTTTGACTTGATCCAAATCCGGTTAGACCGGCGCTACCCTACCTAATGTTTCCTGGTAAACTTGAATCTATTCAATTAAAAATTCAGAGATTAGCCATTTCTGATTAGAATTACTTAAAAATCACTTCTACTCAGACTCAATAAGCCTGTATAAAATCTAAATTTTAAAATCCGCCTTTACTTGATACTTCTGCTATGTTTTATTTGAAATAAATACCAAGTTGAGTAGCACAATGAATAAATGGCTTATCTGCATGAGTATCTTTTCTCTCAGTAGCCTGAGTTTTGCCGATTCCAGCTTTGAAACTCAACTCAGATCAGAATGTGCCCAGGTTAAAAACTATGCAGCGAAGGGCAAGAGATTGTATGACCAGAAACAATATAGCAAAGCCCTTGAACAATTTGAGCAACAGGCGGCATGGTCTGCATTTTGTGACATGCATAGCGAAGAAAGTGGTGTTTCTTTTTCAGAAAGCAGCATTGTAACAGCGTTTAATAATGTCGGACTCAGTTATGCCAAACTGGCCAAGCCGCAGTGGGCACGAGCCTGGTTTTCGATTTATCCTCAAGCCAAGAGTAGCCAGTTTAATCTGCAGCAGCTGCCTGCACCTCAAAAAAACTCCAATCTGGCAGGCAAATATGTTCGCCATGCCGGTTTTGGCGCCTGGAGTAGTATTGAGGTAAAGCCCCATCAGCAATCTTATCAAATTCAATTTAATGGTCTATATATGGGTTTAGGCAGCCTGATTTATGGCCCCAATATAGGTGAATTTGAAACAATGATGCCCCTGCATCACACCCAGACCCGTTATCAGCAAGATAACTGTAAAATTGAGCTTAGTTTTGCTTTTAATCCTCGCGCTGGGCAACAGCTTATTTTAGAGCAAGACAGTGGAGATTCAGCGTGTGGCTTTGGGCATAATGTCTCTGCCAGCGGTGTATATTTGAAGGTAGAATAATTTTTCTTTTATTTGTATTTTAATATACAAAATAAATATTTGAGCATGATCAGGGGAGTCCATGGCCAAGTTTTTAAATACCAGTGCAACGAATTTCTTTTTAGAAGAATTAATTAAAAATGCCAAAGAGCGTTTAATTTTAATCAGCCCTTATTTGCGTTTAAATGATCGTATTAAAGAACTCTTAGAAGATAAAGATCGGCTCAAAATTGATATTCGCATTATCTATGGCAAAAGTGATTTGCATCCCGATGAAATTAAATGGCTGCAAAAACTGGATTATGTACGTCTAAGCTTTTGTAAAAATCTCCATGCAAAATGCTATATCAATGAATCAGAATGTATTATTTCAAGCTTGAACCTCTATGAGTTTAGTCAGGTCAATAATAATGAAATGGGGATTCTGGTACGTAAAGATGAAGATCAAGAGGTCTTTAAAGATGCTTATGAGGAAGCTCAACGTATTATTCGTATTAGTGATGAAGTACGGATTACTCTGGATGAAATTAAGACGGAACCAGTACCACTTGCTGAGAGCGAAGTCAGAACTGAGGAAAGCAGCGGTTATTCCAAACTGACCACTGCAAAACTGGCCGCAAAACTTGGTTTAAAAACACCTGATCTGTTTGAAAATTTAGTCAATCAAGGATATTTAAATCTGACAGAAAATGGAAAACATTTCCTCACCGATGCAGGCAAAGCGATGGGTGGAGAGTTTAGAACAGGACAATTTGGTATTTATTTTTTATGGGATGAACATACCAAAATTTAACTGACGAGTTTTTAAAAAATATATTGGGATACAATAAAAATTCCCCTAACTGGAGAAGTTCAGTCAACTAATCGACTGAAACTCTCCGGATGAGGTTTTTTTGCTTTCAAGCCAGCATCCTAAACCACAATATCTGCCAGATTACCTTTTTGCTCTAACCAGTCTTTACGGTCACCCGAACGTTTTTTGGCCAGCAGTTTATCCAGTAAACTTGCGGTGACATGCACATCATCCAGATCCAGCTGTACCAGACGGCGGGTATTTGGATCTAAAGTCGTTTCCCGTAGCTGGCTGGCGTTCATCTCGCCCAGACCTTTAAATCGGGTAATCTGCGGATTCTTGGTTTTACACTTTTTCAAGATGCCCTCCAGCTCTTCTTCATCCAGAGCATAGTGCACCTCTTTACCATCATCAATCCGGAACAGTGGCGGCATCGCCACATATAGATGCCCCTCTTCGACCAGTACCGGGAAATGTTTCACGAACAATGCACACAGCAAAGTGGCAATGTGCAGACCATCCGAGTCGGCATCCGCCAGAATACAGATTTTGCCATAACGCAGCTCAGACAAGTCATCAGAGCCAGGATCTACCCCAATTGCGATAGCAATATTGTGCACTTCCTGCGATGCCAGAACCTCATCTGAGGATACTTCCCAGGTGTTCAGAATTTTTCCGCGAATGGGCATGATGGCCTGGAAATTCTTGTCACGTGCCTGTTTGGCCGAACCACCCGCCGAATCCCCTTCCACAATAAACAGTTCCGACTGATCCAGCTCATGGCCGACACAATCCGACAATTTGCCTGGCAAGGTCGGACCAGCAACAATCTTTTTACGCTCTACTTTCTTTGCCGCTTTTAAACGACGCCCGGCTTTGGAAATTGCCATTTCTGCCAATTGCAGGGCAATATCCGAGTTTTGGTGCAACCACAAGGCAAAGGCATCTTTGGCAATATTCTGAACAATGCCAGCAGCTTCACGACTGGACAGACGCTCTTTGGTCTGACCTGAAAACTGGGGCTCCTGGAATTTTAAGGACAGGATATAGTTTACGCCGTCCCAGACATCTTCCGCCGACAGTTTCATATTACGCGGCAGCAAATTACGCAACTCACAGAACTCACGCATGGCATCGGTCACTCCGGAACGCAAACCATTCACATGCGTACCACCTTGCGCGGTTGGAATCAGGTTAACGTATGATTCCTGAATGCTGTCTCCCCCTTCGACATTCCAGCAAATTGCAAATTCGGCACTGGCACGTTCTGCCTCCCCCATTGCAACAAAGGCCGGTGCCGGAATAATTTCACGGTCTTCCAGCTCATCCATCAAGTAGTCCACCAGACCGTTTTCAAACTGCCAGGTGATTTTTTCGTTATTAATCTGGTCAATATAGTTAATTTGCAGACCAGCAGCCAACACTGCCTTGGCCTTTAGATTATGTTTTAAGGCTTTCAGGGCAAATTTAGGAGAATCGAAATATTTTTCTTCTGGCCAGAATTGTACTGTAGTGCCCGATGCACGTTTGGGCGCTTTGCCTTTCAGCACTTCCAGCGGGCCGGTCGGTTCGCCCTTTTCAAAGGCCATTTTATACAGGTTGCCCTGACGCTGAACTGACACTTCAATCCGGCTGGACAAGGCATTGACGACAGAGATACCCACGCCATGCAGGCCACCAGAAAACTGATAATTATCGGTGCTGAATTTACCGCCGGCATGCAGTTTGGTCATAATGATTTCAATCCCGCTTTGGCCATATTCCGGATGAATATCCACGGGCATGCCGCGACCATTATCTTCTACAGACAGCGAGCCATCCTTATATACCGTCACTGTGACCTTGTTGGCATATCCGGCCAATGCCTCATCTACCGCATTGTCAATCACTTCCTGCGCCAGATGGTTCGGACGCGAGGTATCGGTATACATGCCTGGGCGACGGCGCACCGGATCCAGACCAGATAAAACTTCAAGAGATTGAGCCGTATATTGAGACACGTTATTCGGTTTCCTTTTTGACGCAGTCGGATAAAAACTGTAAAAGCAGCGGAATTTTCTCCGCAAAATCATCCATCCCGTGATTGCCATGGGCTTCTGTCATTAACATGGCCGGAGGACGGGCAGCACTATAATAACGATGTGCTTCACGATAATCCAAAACTTCATCGCCTTGTTGCAGCAGCACCAGTATTTTGTCTGCATCTTGAGCAGGATTTAGCGCCAGTTGCTCCAGCTGTGCCAGATCTGCCACCTCCAGACTCCAATTCGGATGCACAGGATAGGGCAACTCCGCCTGAAACAGTTCACGAAACAGCTGCCATGGTCGCATTGCCGGGTTAATCAGTACAGCCGGAACCGCATGTTTTGCGACTAGATATGTCGCATAGAATCCGCCCAGACTGCTGCCGACCAGTGCTACCTGAGGCAAACTGCGGATCAGTTCCGAAACCTTTTCAACTGCAGCCTGGGGCGGCATATTTAAATCTGGTAAATGTAGGGTGATTTCAGGATATTTTTTACAAAATTGTAGTAATAACTGTCCTTTAATGGAATGGCTTCCACTCTGAAATCCATGTAAATAAATAATATTCATCAGTATTTAATCATATTGATCAATGATTGAAATTTCTCTGGAAAATGTGAAATACCTCGCATTTTTCTCAGCTGAAATTGCTTAAATTGTCAGACAAAAAAGCCCTGAATGTTGTGTAATTCTCGCTATGTTAAAAGTATTGCAAAGGATTCAGACTCTTTACAGAAAAAGAATTTATACCGTGAAGTACTTTAAAAAGAAAGAGATCTCTACACGGTTGATTAAAAGGACAGAAGCAAATGCCCAGTTTAACACCATTGCATGAAACTTACTGCCGATGGGATCGAACGCCACCCAGCCAGGCAGATGTACTGGAAGGTCTGGCCCAGCTGGTGACCATGCGCCTGAACGATGTGGCCCAGGAACTGATTAAAACCATTCAGCGTGAAATTTTACTCAGCATGTTTGGCCTTAGTGACCAGAACGCCAAAAGCCTGCAAAATATCCCTTATATTGCCCGACTGTACCAGTCGTCGTACGACATGATTTTTCATTATGGCAATACTCTGATTGCACCCGGTTTGCGTCAAATTATTGAACACTTTCCCAAATTGCATCATAAGCCTTTAACTCCGACCCTGCATTTTTTAGTCAGTGCCTTGAACGGTATTATTGGTGACTATTTGATAAAACATCAGAATCCGCTGGCCCTGCCAATGCTCATTTATGATCATTATGGTTCTTTACAGCAAGGTGAGCTGACCGGACGGATTAGCCTGTTTGTGCATGGACTCTGTATGAATCATTTAGACTGGTCCAACCACAAATATGAAGGAATTGGTGAAAAACTGCTGGCGAAACGTGACCGCAATACCATGCTCTATCTGCACTACAATACCGGACGACGGATTTCTGCCAATGGTCATAGTCTGGCCAACACCTTGCAGGAACTTGTCCAGTGTAATCCGGGGATTACCAGCATTGACCTGATCGGCCACAGCATGGGGGGACTGGTCTCCCGAAGTGCCCTGTTTTATGGCAAGCAGAATGTTCATGACTGGATTCCCATGGTCGAGAATCTGGTCTGTCTGGGTTCGCCTCATCATGGGGCAGTACTGGAACGTTTCGGTTTTAACCTCCAAGACAAACTCGGACATTTTCCTTTGGTGAAAATTGTCGGGCATCTCGTCAATATTCGCAGCAACGGTATTCTGGACTTGCGCTATGGCAGCGTACGCGATGATGACTGGGAGCATAATCCGGTACGGATTGGCTTTATGGATGACAACCGCAAACCGGCACCGATTCCTTCACATATCGATGCCTATCTGGTGGCCGGAACGATCGAACTGGAAAAGCGCAAGAACAAGACCCGTAATGTGATTGGAGACTATCTGGTCAGCGTCAAAAGTGCGCTGGGAGAACATCCAAATCCACGCTACGATCTAAAAGTTCCAGATGCCCATAAGGCAATTTTCTATGGCCTGAACCATTTTGAAATTCAATACCATCCCTTGGTGGCTGAACAGATTGCACGCTGGTTTTACCCAAGTGTGGAGGATGAGAATTGTACCCAGATTTATCAGCACCTGGTCGATCTGAACAGTATTGAAGGCATTGCCTTAACCTGAAAAAAAGCCCTCTGATGAGGGCTTTTTAGATTGCTTAGTATTGATCTCGCAGGCGTTTTAGCGGCTTGGCCGGATATTTACGCAAGAGCTGCCACAGGCTAATCAGTAATAATACGCTGAAGAATACCAGTGACCATAGCGGCAAGGACTGCCCCAGAAAGCTCCAGTCAACCACTGCACACTCCCCTGAACCATTCAGTACCTGCTGTAATACTGCCTTCATCGGCAGGGTATCCAGCCAGTACTCCAGACCGGGACCACAGCTCGGCACCTTATCCGGTGGCAGACTCTGTAGCCAGACATGCCGTGCAGCCACCCCGGCTGACCATAACATGCTCAAAGCACCTAACAAGGCATACAGACGCTTGCCCAGACTGGAGGCTGGATTGTGCAAAAAAGCGATCAGGGAGATGAGTCCCAAGCCAATAAGCCCGATGCGTTGAAACACGCAGAGCGGACAAGGGGCCAGTCCCTGGACATGTTCAAGATAAAGTGCAAATACCATCCCGACCACGGCAGCCAAAAACAGCATGCCGCTTACCCCGCGATAACTCCATTGCATGGTCAATCCTCTTTTCTTGTTTTATCGATATTGCGCTAAATAATCACTGAAGTTGATACTGCACGCTTGCTCGAGCTGCTGTTGTTGCTGCAATGAGCTTTGTGATATTTCATCAAAATAAGCTGCTGTTTCGGCACTGAGCGGATGCGATTCATAGACTTGACTATGCTGCTGGGCCAGATGCTGTCCAAAATGCCACATGCTGCTTGCAGCACGGATATCTCCGACAATTAAGGCAGATAAAGTGGCATCGACTTCATCCACCCGACCTTGCATGATCTGCATGGCATGCTGATAAAGTCCTGTGTCATAAGTCTGGTCAAGCAGCTCAGCCAAGGGCTGCATACGTGTCAGCAGCTGGGCACACCAGTCTTCAATCGGATAATGCTGGCCATCTTCGACAATAGCGGCATTGAAGGCACGGCCACGATTGACCACTTCGGTCTGATTTCGTTCAATAATTTCCTGCTCTGCAGCCAACAATGCCGGGCTGTCTTGCAGCAGACAGTACAATGCAACCACTTCCAGGAAACCGGCAGTATCTTCATTAATACCAATCGGGCTATACGGGTTGACGTCTACCGCCCGTAGCTCGACATAGCCAATCCCGCGGTTTTGCAGGGCCTGTGACGGGGTCTCACCGGCTTCGGGGACCTGTTTGGGACGCACCAGACTGTAATATTCATTTTCAATTTGCAGTACATGATCATTGATCTGGATTGGCTGTCCCTGCGGGTCATTCAGGCCCAGACGACTAAATGGCTTATAAGGGGTTTTGACGGCTTTTTGCAGTCCTTCCAGATAGCCTTGCAGGTCATTGTAGTGAATGCCCAGTTGCTTCTGTGCAGAGTTCTGATAGCCAAAACGTCCCATGCGCAAAGCGGTCGCATACGGGGTATACAGGGTGCCTTTAACCAGCGGCAGTAAATGATGATCTCGGCCACTCATAAAGCACTGGCAGACCGCCGGGCTGGCCCCGACCAGAAAAATTACCAGTGGCGTCAGGCGGATAAAGTTACGGATCAGCCCCATATAACGGTGACTGCGATAGTCCTGCAAGCTGAGTGCCCGTAAATTTTCATCGCTTTCTTGCTGTTGCAGGGCTTCAAAGAAATGATCCGGGAAAGACAGGTTATAATGCACCCCGGAAATGGTCTGCATACGGCGGCCATAACGCACCCCCAAGCCATGACGGTACAGGGTTTTAAACAGCCCGATATTAGACGTCCCATATTGGGCCAGCGGAATATTTTCATCACTGTGGTCCAGCATGCACGGCATCGACAGCGGCCAGAGCTTTTCATCATTCTCCAGCTGGCGATGCGCGACGGCATGAATATCGGTCAGATAGTCCAAGGCTTTTTGAATGCTGCTTTGCGGTGGAGTGATAAACTCCATTAAGGCTTCAGAATAGTCAGTGGTGATATGTGGATGAGTCAGGGCTGAACCTAGGGCACGAGGATGCGGCGCTTGGGACAAGAAACCGTTGCTTTGCATACGCAAGCTTTCGCGCTCGATACCGCGCAGCATTCCTTGGATGAGCGATGAATCCACCCAGTCAGGTAATACATCGTGGGCGGTCGATTCAGGTTGACTCATTACAATCTCGCTTCATGGGGGTAACTATTAATAAAGTAGAATCATCAATTTATAGCAGTATAACGTGATTTCTGGTCGGCACATTACATCCTGCCGGGTTTTCAGGCAAACTATTGATTTTTAACTGGGCAATTTTTTAACACAAAGTTCCTCTATAAGACATGTGAAATTTGTGATTTATTAACCAATACAGACTAAAGAATTGTAAATACTATGAATTATCAAGATGTTTTAGACTTTTGGTTCCACGCCGACCATCAGCCCTTCTGGTTTAGCAAAAGTCTGGAATTTGATCAGCATATTGCACAACAATTCATGAGTATCCATCAACAGGCAGCTCGTGGCGAACTCTGGTGCTGGCGCAAAAGCATAGCAGGCCGACTGGCTGAAATTATTGTGTTGGATCAGTTTTCCCGTAATCTGTTTCGTGACTCTCCTCAGGCCTTTGCTCAGGATCCCTTGGCTCTGGCTCTGGCTCAGGAGACAATTAGCCTGGATCTGGACAAACAGCTCAGCCCGGAACAATGCAGTTTCCTGTACATGCCGTTCATGCATAGCGAATCCAGACTGATTCATGAATATGCCTTGGAGCTGTTCCAGCATCTGGGCAATCCGGTTAATCTGGAGTTTGAAAAAAAGCATAAGGTGATTATTGACCGCTTTGGGCGTTATCCTCACCGTAACCGGATTTTAGGTCGCCCATCGACCGCTGAAGAGTTAACTTTCCTGACCCAGCCAGACAGCAGTTTTTGATTCTCCCTTTCAAGCTCTGCGACTGCTGGATCATCTATCAGGAGATTGGAGATGAAAAACACCCTATTAGGACTTGGTCTAGTTGTTGCACTTGGCCTGAGTGGCTGCGCAACCACACCCTCCAAACCTTTGACCTTTGATCAGTTAGGGCGCTATAACACGACGCCCTTAAATGCCACGACTTACCGGATTAGCTTTCAGGCCCGTCCCAATATGAGTTTTGCTACGGCAGAAGAAATTACCCTGCTGAAAGCCGCCCAAACGACGGTACAGAATGGCTTCCAGTTTTTTCGCGTTCTGGATGATCCAAGCAACCGGACTCAGCAGCCCCCCCGCCAGGCGATTGTCTATCCTGCACCGAGCTTCTATCCCTCTGCTTACTACCGCCGTTATCCGGGGTTCTGGCCAGACCCATTTTATGACCGCCCTTATACCGTGACTCTGGACCCGGCCCAGGTGGCCTATACCATTGAGTGCTTCCGGGCCGGCCAGGCACCTCAGGATGCCTTTGATGCGCGCTTGATTTTACAGTCACTTGGGGCTAAATATGGAGTGAGTCCATCCGGTACAGTCCTGCAACCCCAGCCGGCAACTCCTCAATAACAGGATCATGTATGCAGAAAGAACAACCATCACCGAGCTTACAACGCAGTAAACGTTTTGCCACGATCGCTCTGGTGGTGGCGGTACTGGCCTGGTTGGCCCTGATGGTTGCTGCCAAGCTGCTGCCTGAATATGTCTGGCTGATTCATATCTTGATGCTTTCAGCCGAAGCGGGCGTGGTGGGTGGACTGGCTGACTGGTATGCCATTACGGTGCTGTTCCGCAATCCTTTTGGCCAGCTGCCTATTCCAAAATTCCTGCGGGATCATACCGAAATTATTCCGCGCAACAAGGCCCGGATTGCCGAGTCGATGGGACGCTTTGTTCAGGAAAATTTCCTCTCACCCCAAATTGTCGAGCGCAGCCTAGCCGATACCGATTTGAGTCTAGCGGCGGGACGCTGGCTGGCCAACCCGCATAACAGCACTCAGGTCACCCAGGTCATTCAACAGACCGTTCCTAAAGTGTTTGAATTTGTCGGACAGCAGCAAATTGCCGGATTTGTCCACAGCAACAGTGTGCAATGGGTCAGAAACACCCAGATCAATACCCTGGCCAGTGAAATGCTACGCGCCGTTTTAGAAAATGATTTCCACCAGGATGTATTACAACGCGGTCTGGATGTGGTACATGCCTGGATGACCTCGCATCCGGAACAGACCCGCGAACTGACCCGTACCCTGTTTAAGGAAATGGGAGTCTGGCGACTGGCCAAAGGTGCCAGCTGGATCGGTATTGATGTGCAGCAGCGCAGTATAGACTCCGTCATCCAGCGGGTGGAAGCCATGCTGGCAGATCCGGCTCATCCTTGGCGTCTTCACATTGAGGCCGCAGCTCAGGAACTGATGCTGCAACTGGCGGATCATGACAGTCTGGCCAGCCAGCGTTTGAATAACACTAAAAATGCCCTGCTTGACAGTCCGCAGGTACTGAACTTTATCAGTGGTGCGGTGGTGATTTTATGCGATGCGATCAAGGACGATCTACAAAAACCGGACTCGGGGATTGCAGAGAACCTGCGCGTGGCCATACAGCAGGTCGGGGAAAATATCGTTTCCAATACGGCTGTACGGGAGCTGCTCAACCAGCGCCTGAGTAGCCTCGCGGTTGAGCTCAGTGACCAGTATAGTGAAAAAGTGATTCGTTTTATCAGCGAACGCATTCACGAATGGGATTCAACCGAGATGATCGACAAGATTGAAAATGAAGTGGGTGGCGACCTGCATATGATCCGGGTTAATGGCGTTGTGGTGGGTGCCTGTATCGGTTTAGTACTGGGCATTATCCGTGCTGTGGTTGAGCACCTGATTTAGCTTGACTCCGCCTCCTACACGCCTCTGCCCTAAAACAGCCGGACCTTATTTTTTATTGAGCAGGATTCAGTAGCAGGAGGGTTGCCGGATCAATGTTTATTTGGAGGGTGGATTGCCCGACATATCCACAAATAAACCTGTGAATTTACGTACAAAAGGCAATAGCGTTACCACAATAGGAAAGGCAATGGCCCAGGAAATCATCCAGTTGTGAAACCAGAGTGCCATAAAGCCTTCGATCCAGCCTAAATTGCGCAGCATGTTGATCATGGAAATAATGCCGCTCATCAGGCAGGACAAAATAAAAGGTACTATAATTAAGGCCCATTTCGCCGGAAGTTTAGGAATATTGCCGATCAGGACCGGGCGTTGTTGCGAATTCATACTGACTCTTAGACTGTGTGCAGAATACTCATATTAAGCCAAATTCATTCCTTTGAAAGCAGTGTTTGGGCCTTAAAGTAGAGCATTCGAAATTATCATGATTTTCACATGATACCTATTTTGATTTTTTCAAGTTTAAATAAAAAAATTTCTGGATGAGTGATTTTTTCTGCATTGTCATAAATTGTATTTCGTCCAAATGGTTTTACCTAAAGAGCATGAAATTTGCTATATTTGCTGTTTTTCTGCGATATCTATTTTCGACTGATTATGAATACGGCAATACAAGCAGCTCTCGATCATGCAGTGCAAACTTTACAGGCACAAGGCGTACTCCCATCTGACTGGAACAACACAAGTAGTTTGACGCGTACCAAGGACCGAAGCCATGGTGACTTTGCCTCAAATATTGCCATGATCGCGTCTAAAGCTGCCGGTATGAAGCCACGTGATTTAGCAGAAAAAATCCTGACTGCGTTACCTGAAGTGGCAGATATCAGCAAGGCCGAAATTGCAGGTCCGGGCTTTATCAACTTCTTTCTGAATGCCAATCAGCGCTTTGCCGTACTGGATCAGATTCAGGCCCAACAAGCGACTTATGGCCGTACTCAGGCCAATGCGGAAAAACGCATTCAGGTCGAATTTGTTTCGGCTAACCCGACGTCTAGCCTGCATGTAGGTCATGGCCGTGGGGCAGCTTATGGCATGACTGTGGCTAATTTACTTGAGGCCACCGGTGCCAAAGTAGACCGCGAATACTATGTCAATGATGCCGGCCGTCAGATGGATATTCTGGCAACGTCAACCTATTTACGTTATCTGCAATTAAACGGTCAGGAACTGGTGTTCCCGAAAAATGCATACCAAGGCAATTACGTTAAAGAAATCGCACAAAGTATTATCGACCAAGATGGCGATGCACATGTACGCCCTGTGGCTGACGTGTATAAAGACGTGCCTGAAGATGTGCAATACGCCGCTGAATTAGATGCTGAAGGCAATAAAGTGGTTCTGTCAGGCGATAAAGAAAAACATATTGATGGCCTGATTTTTAACTCACAAACCCTGCTCGGTAAAGGCTACCGTGTCTTCCATCAGGCTGCGCTCAAAGCCATTCTGGATGACATTAAAGATGACCTGGGCGAGTTTGGAGTTACTTTTAACCAATGGTTCAGTGAAGCCTCCTTGACTGAAAAAATTGAAGAAGCATTACAAACGCTGGATCAGCGTGGTTTCCTGTATGAAGCTGAAGGCAATATCTGGTTCAAGTCAACTGAATTTGGCGATGAAAAAGACCGTGTGGTCAAACGCCGTAACGGACAGACCACTTATTTCGCTTCTGACATTGCCTACCACCTGAACAAATTACAACGTGGCTATACCGATATTATTGATATCTGGGGTTCAGACCACCATGGCTATATTGCACGTGTGAAAGCAGCCATTGATGCGCTAGGTTATGACTCAAAGAAACTGACCGTACTTTTGGTACAGTTCGTCAGCTTATGGCGTGGCGGCGAAATGGTGCAAATGTCATCCCGTTCAGGCCAGTTCGTGACCTTGCGTGACCTGCGTAAAGAAGTGGGTAACGATGCGGCCCGCTTCTATTATGTCATGCGTAAATCTGAACAGCACATCGACTTTGACCTGGATCTGGCAGTATCGCAAAGCAAAGACAATGCGGTGTATTACATCCAGTACGCACATGCCCGTATCTGCCGTATGTTAGAAAAAGCTGTGACTACCGGAGTGAACTTTGATGCAGCGAGTGCACGTACTCTGGCTGCAAAACTGGAACTGGAGGCCGAAACTGAAATTCTGGCCAAACTGGCTGCCTATCCTGAAATTGTACTGCGCGCTGCCAACAGCTATGAACCGCATCAGATTGGGAACTACCTGAAAGAACTGGCTGCCCTGTTCCATGGCTGGTATAACGAAAACAAGGTACTGGGTAATGATGCAGAATTAACCCAGGCACGTTTGCTGTTATCGGTCAACGTACGTCAGGTTCTGCATAATGGTCTGGAACTTCTGGGCGTCTCTGCACCCGAGTCAATGTAAAGCACTGCTTTTACATTGACGCAAGACGAGAGCTTGGCACGAAAAAAGTCTATAAAGCAAAGCACTGCTTTACATGCTTAGAAGATGAAAGCTGTGCAGAGCCAGCAGGCGACCTTTTGCCATTGCTCTGCCTTGCTCATGGTTTTCCTGACTTTTATATCTATTTGAAAGTTCAAGTAAATTATAAAATCTTGAAAGTTTGCAATCTAAATAAGAATATTTAGATCCTGATGTCTCAGGATTGCGCTATAGTAAGGGCATAACTGCTGTTATGCTTTTCCTATCAAAATATAAAGAAGAGGAAATCCCCAGTGTTTGGAAAAACGCAGCGCGGTGTATCTCAAAGACCGAATAAGCCTAAAAAGCCACTGATTCCAGCTTGGCTTGGCACACTCGTGATCATTTTAATCGTGTTAAGTTTTTTAATGGCTCTCCTGTTGTGGAAACCCTGGGAGCCCGTCAAACCTAAAAATCAGGTCACTTCCCAGCATTATCAGGAAGAAGAGACCAATGAGGATTACCGTTTTTATGATCTGTTGCCACAGCAACAAGTTACCCCAATTCCAGAGCAGGCCGTTCCTGAAGCCAAATCCCAAGATACCATTGTGATTGTGGAAGCTCCTAAGCCTGAAGTGACTGAACCTGAAAGCACACTAGAACCCGGTCAGGAAATGACGGAAGCACCACAACCCGCACCCGCCAGTTATATTCTGCAGGTCCGCAGTTTTGATGATCCGGATCAGGCAGATGCACGTCGTGCTGAAATTATTTTAAATGGCCTCTCAGCAGATGTGGTACGTAGTGTGGAAAATGGCAAGATCTGGTACCGTGTTGTTTCCGGCCCTTATGATTCAGCCGAAGCCGCCATTATTGCCCAGCAAACCTTGCAAAATAGTGGTATCGATTCCATCGTGGTCAAACGCTAAAATTTCGATCTTAAAAAAAGCGCCAAATGGTGCTTTTTTTATTGCTTGAATTTTCAAATACAATGCAACAGAGCTTAAAATAGGGAAAGGAAGAAAAATATCAGATTTATGCCCTATCCGATGGAGGGCTTTTCTGGAACCCGTCACCCGTTGAGTAAGTGTAAACGTATTCAGGATCGGCTTATTAAAATTGAGCAGTAGACTGGCTTTGCTGATCTGGAAATAGATAAATGGTGGGCAAGAAAACCATTCGCAAGCACTGGTTTCGATTGAAGATCGGCAGACAGGCTATCTCTGGTTGAATAAATTGCCGCTCACCTCAGGCAGAGAAAATCTGCCAAACCACAATCCGTCTGTTCCAACCTATCCAAGATCTGCTAAAAATCATTACCGCAGACAATGGTAAGGAGTTCAGCCTGCATGAACCTGCTGCTGAAGAAAGAGAGATAAATGAATATTTTGCTGATGTCTATAGCGCTTGGCAACAAGACTCGAAGAAAAATACCAATGGCTTAATCAGAGGATTATTAGAAAAGTCAGCGATTTGGATGACGATACGGATGCATAGCTTTCAAAAACCATGCCATGTTTGAATCATCGTTCGAGAAAAAGACGCGGCTTTAACAGCCCGAGTCAGGCAGGATGACAACAACATGGTATTACACTTCACATGCAAATTTAAATTAAGGATAAAATTTTGAAAATTTTCCCACTTAACCCACTTTTAAACAACATTTCAAGACTGGGGCGGATATTTTCACCCTCTACCGTGATATGTTTTACATTAGAATGAAAATTAGAAGCATGATCATTAAAAGTAGCTTGTATGGAGTATTTAACCCCAAACTGATCTTTAACACAGATATTTTGTTTAAGCATTTTTTTCTCTGGAAATATTATAATAAGGAAATATCAATATAAGGTGTTAATACTAAAAGATTTTAAATTTTAGAAACTCTATGATTGAGCTTAAATAAATTATTTGAAGAAGTGTAGAAACTACGCCCATCTAGATTTAAGTCAACTTCAATACCTGACTCTAGAAGAACTCTTTTACCGACTTCCACTGTTTTTAAACCTTGACGTGTATTTTGCATTTTATTTAACGGGGTTAACGATACTAAAATTTCAGTACCATTTTGAGATTTTGCAATTAAATTATTATTTTTTAACAATTTATATCCTAGTTGTTAGATTTTCCCAATGGGTAAAGCTCTTATTAAATTTAAACATCATAAAAAAAGCACTCATAAGTGCTTTTTTTATAGTACTACTTACAATTACTTAGATAGCAACAATATTTACAGCATTCGGGCCTTTTTGTCCTTGTGCTACGCTGAATTCAACTTGTTGGCCTTCAAATAAGGTTTTAAAACCTGAGTTCGCAATTTCACTAAAATGAGCAAAAACGTCTGGACCAGCTTCTTGTTGAATAAAACCAAAACCTTTAGTTTCATTGAACCACTTTACCGTACCTTTAACGACATTAGAGTTTGACATATATATATCCTATTAATTTTTAATAATTTTTAGCCAAGCTATTGACTGAGTATAACTTTGAAATAATAAAGAATGAGACTTAAAATCTGAAAAAACGAAGGATTATAAATAAAACTGCGATACTTAAAGAAGATTTACCGAAACAAGACTTTTTTCTAGTTAAAACCACTATACACTAAAAATAAAAATAATCAAGTTTTCTTATATATATATTTATTTATTTTATAAAAAGGCCACTACGCAAAAGAATAAAGTCATCCAGCTTCTTGAAGCAGACATTTACACGACTGGATACGCCTATCAGAGAGATTATAAAAACAAGCCAACTATTCAAGTGTATAAAACCTGGGCCTAAGCAGGATTGAGATTAAAATAGAAACCTATCTAAGGTGAAAATTTCTTATAGCCCATAAAAAGGACGCCTAAGCGTCCTTTTTAGTGCTCTGAAAGCTGGATCAGTCAAATAAGCGGTCAAAGAATGATTTTTTCTTTGGGGAGGTCTTACTTCCCTCACCTTCCATAGTCGCTTGCAACTCTTTCAGTAATTCACGTTGACGTGCGGACAGATTGACAGGTGTTTCCACCACGATACGACAGAGCAAATCACCTTGCATGGTCGAACGTACCGGCTTCACGCCCTTACCCCGTAAACGGAACAGTTTACCGGTTTGAGTGCCTTCAGGAATTTTCAGACTGACACGCCCATCCAGAGTTGGAATCTGCACTTCTTTACCCAAAGCTGCATCCGCAATCGAAACAGGCACATCCATATACAGGTCGGCCCCATCACGCTGGAAGATTTCATGCTCACGCACCACCACTTCAACGTATAGATCGCCTGACTGACCATCACGGATCGCTTCACCTTTACCGGTCAGACGTACACGGTCGCCATTGTCCACGCCCGCAGGAATAGTCACTTCCAGCGTTTGCTGACGTTCAGATACACCCGAGCCATGACATTTATTACATGGATTCTTAATGATCTTGCCCTGACCACGACAGGTGCTACAGGTTTGCTGTACCGAGAAGAAGCCTTGCTGCATACGCACCTGACCGGCACCATGACAGGTCGGACAGGTTTCTACATCATGTGGGTTTTTAGAACCTTTACCATCACAAGCCTCACAAGGTGCCGGTGCAGTAAAAGTAATGGTTTTTTTGACGCCCTTGACCGCTTCTTCCAGCGTCAGTTCCATCACATAGCGCAGGTCTGAACCACGGCGCTGGCGTTGCTGGCCACGGCCACCTCCGCCAAACGCTCCCCCGAAAATATCACCAAACTGGCTGAAAATATCTTCTGCGCTGAATCCGCCAAAGCCGCCTGCGCCGCCCCCCATGCCACCTTCAAAGGCCTGATGGCCCATACGGTCATACATGCTGCGTTTTTCACTATCGGACAGCACTTCATAGGCTTCCGCAGCTTCTTTAAACTTCTCTTCAGCTTCAGGGTTGTCCGGGTTACGGTCTGGATGATATTTCATCGCCAACTTACGGTAGGCTTTTTTAATTTCATCATCACTAGCGGTTTTAGCGATACCCAAAACCTCATAATAATCACGTTTAGCCATGTCTGGCGATGCTCCTCACGGAATTTATTTCATACTCAACTGTGGTCTGAAATTGGGGTCAAACCAAGTTTTACAAGGGGAATACTGAAAAAAATGTAGATTTTAGAAAACAGCTTTTCTTTGCGTAAATTTATGAATGCCTTTAAACCAAGCATTAATCAGGAAAATAAAGGCAATAAAGCTGAAGATGACACCAGTTACCGTACAAGCTTTTACCCAAAGCTGACTGTCCCAGGCAAAGAAAAACAGAGGAATAAACCACAGTGCTGCAAAGGCTGCCAGAACGATATAAATCACGATATTGCGCATGATCCACAAGGCCTGTGCCTGTAACCAAACTTCGGCATAATCCAGCTGGCTGACTTTACGTGCCAGCCAGTAGGCCAATAAACCACTGACCACCGTAAACAAGGCCAAAAACATGAACACATAAGCCATCCCCAGGGAACGTCGCATCTTGGTAAGAGTGTCTGAATTCATGTTTTTCAACCTTAGTGTGCTGTTCAGCACAGCGCCAAATTTACAGCAGCGTATCTTGTTCGAATTATTAAAATAGCAGGCCCTACTATATTGAAATTTTCAATATTTCGCACCTAAAATTATGACAAATTTAAACAGAATCTACACTTTTTCTTACTTTAAACCACTGCGCATATAAGGCAGGCAGGAAAAATAGCGTCAATAAAGTCGCTACAATCAATCCTCCCATGATGGCAACGGCCATCGGTCCAAAAAAGATACTCCGGGATAAGGGAATCATAGCGAGAACTGCCGCCAAAGCAGTCAGCACAATAGGCCGGCAACGGCGCACCGTGGCATTGATAATGGCATCCCACTGCGATTCCCCGGCCCGAATATCCTGTTCAATCTGGTCAATCAGGATGAGTGAGTTCCGCATGATCATGCCCGACAGCGCAATCGTGCCGAGCATGGCAACAAAGCCGAAAGGTTTATTGAAAATTAACAAGAATAAGACCACACCAATCAGCCCCAGTGGTGCGGTTAAAAACACAATCACAGCCCGGGAAATACTCTTGAGCTGAATCATCAGCAGAGTCATAACCACAGCTAAAAATAACGGCATACCAGCATTGACCGAACGCTGGCCACGGGCAGACTCTTCTACAGTCCCCCCTACCTCCAGCAGATAACCACTCGGCAGCTCAGTACGGATTTGGTCCAGCTCATCTTGCAACTGCTTGACCACCGTTGCAGGTTGCAACTGGCTGCGAATATCGGCACGTACGGTAATGGTGGGCAAGCGGTTACGATGCCAGATCAGACCTTCTTCAAAGCGATATTCAATCTTGGCAATTTGCGCCAGAGGCACCGCATGACCTGTTGCAGTCGGCACCGCCAGACTGCTGAGTGAACCGACATCGACCCGTTCAGCTTCATCCCCCCGCAACCGGATTTCAATCAGCTCGCGTTTTTCCCGGAACTGGTCTATGGCTGCCCCTGAAATCGAGCTGTTCAGGAAATTGGCCAGGTCTGTACTGCTGACTCCGAGCTGACGGGCACGGTCCTGATCAATCTCCAGCTGAATCATTTTGCTCGGCTCACCCCAGTCCAGATGGACATTGGTACTGTTCGGGTTTTGGCTCACCGTTGTCGCCACTTTCTGTGCCCATTCACGAACCTGAACCAGATCTTCTCCCGAAATCCGGAATTGCAGCGGATAGCCAACAGGTGGGCCATTTTCCAGTAAAGACACACGTGTCCTGACCTCGGGCAATAGCACCCGAATCTGGTCACTTAAGGCTGTGCGGATTTCATTCCGATCTTCCAGGGAAGAAGCCAATACTACAAACTGGGCAAAACTGGTCTGGGGCAACTGCTGGTCCAGCGGCAAATAGAAACGTGGCGAACCGATGCCCACATAGGCCACATAATTGTCGATGCCCTCCTGCTTGGACAGGAACTGCTCGACCTTCCTAACCGCTGCTTCGGTGGCTTTTAGTGAAGCCCCTTCTTCCAGTTTTAAATCCACCAGAATTTCAGCACGATTCGAGGGCGGGAAGAACTGCTGAGGAACCAGTTTAAACATCACAATCGATAAGATAAAAATACCCAGGGTCGCAGCAATCACGGTTTTGCGATAGGTCACACAGGTATTGACCCAGCGCCGAAAGCCCTGATAAAACCGGGTCTGATAAGGATCATGCACTTCCCCGGCCTGATGCACGACCGGTGCAGGTTCAGGCTGTTTGCGCAGACGTGCCCATATACGCTGATACCAAGGCGCTTTTTGCACTAAATCCTGATTAAAGTCCGGCAGCAGCTTGTCCCCCAGATAGGGCACAAACAGAACTGCAGCCACCCAGGACATCAATAAGGCAATGGTCACCACCTGGAAAATGGAACGGGTATATTCACCGGTACTGGACGCGGCTGTTGCAATCGGCAGGAAACCGGCAGCAGTAATCAAGGTACCGGTCAGCATCGGAAAAGCGGTCGTACGCCAGGCATGACCTGCAGCCTGTAAGCGATTGAAGCCCTGTTCCATCTTGATCGCCATCATTTCAATCGCAATGATAGCGTCATCTACCAGCAGACCGAGGGCCAGAATCAAAGCCCCCAGAGAAATTTTATGCAGCCCGACATCAAATAAATTCATGCCGGCAAAAGTCATGGCCAGCACCAGCGGAATCGAAAAGGCCACCACCAGACCGGTCCGGAAACCGAGAGAGAAAAAACTGACCAGCAGCACAATAATTACGGCCTCAGCCAGCACTTTCATAAACTCGTGGATACTGCGCTTGACCGCAACCGGCTGATCGGAAACTTTCTGTAGCTGCATGCCCAGTGGCAAGGTTTTTTGCAGACGGGCAAATTCCTGTTCCAGATTTTTACCCAGGGCAATAATATCGCCGCCTTTGCGCATCGACACCGCAATACCAATCCCTTTCTCGCCCATAAAGCGCATACGAGGCTGGGCCGGATCAGTAAAACCGCGATAAACCTCCGCCACATCTCCCAGCTGGATGGTCTGTCCATTGACATACAGTGGCAGTTGTTGCAGCTCTTCCACACTCTGCAATGCACCACTCACCCGAACCTGAATCCGGTCTGAGGCGGTTTCAAAAAAACCGGCATGGGTCATGGCATTTTGCTGCTGTAGTGCCTGTTGAATGGCAGTCACCGGAATACCGAGCTGGGTGGCTTTGGTATTGGAGATTTCAATCCAGATTTTCTGGTCCTGCAAGCCAATCAGTTCCACCTTGGCCACATCTTTAACACGCTGCAGCTGGAGTTGCAGACGGTCTGCATAGTCTTTTAGCGTGGCATAATCAAAGTCTGCGCCCTTGATTACATAGATATTCCCGAAGGTATCGCCAAACTCATCATTGAAAAATGGGCCTTGTACACCTTGCGGCAGTTCATGGCGGATGTCATTGATCTTTTTACGAACGTTATACCAAACATCGGCAACTTCATTGGAATGTAAAGAATCCTTGGCAATAAAGGTCACCATGGATTCACCCGGACGTGAATAGGCCATGATCCGCTCATATTGCCCGGTGGTCATCAGCTCTTTTTCAATCCGGTCCGTGACATGCAAAGAGACTTCCTTGGCGCTCGCGCCCGGCCAGTAAGTCTGTACCACCATGACTTTAAAGGTAAATGGCGGGTCTTCGCTCTGTGACAGCTTGGAATAAGAGACGATCCCGATCAGACCCAGCAGGATCATAAAATATAGCACCAGCCCCTTATTTTTTAAGGCCCATTCAGACAGGTTAAAGTTCATGTTTAACTCCCTGCCTGAATTGTCACGCTACGGTTTTCCCGATCAATCGGATGGATTTTCTGCCGTTCATGCAGTAGATGCACACCGCCCACCACCACATAATCAGTGGCATTCAGGCCACTTAATACCGCGACACTGTCACGGCCATAGGCGCCCAGTTGCACGGGCAGCTTCTGCACCGTATGGTCCGGCTTGACCATCATCACATAAGCCTGCTGTCCATGGGCAGACACACTGGACAGGGGCACACTCAATATATTGTCATGCTGGTGCTGAAAGAAGACCCGGGCACTTTGTCCGAGCTGAATCTGACTGTTGCCTTCGCGCAGGGCAACCTTGACCCTAAAGGTACGTGACTGATCCGCAGCAGGTGAAATCTCGCGTACAAAAGCGGCAAATTTCTCTTCGGGTTTGGACCAGAGCGTGACCTCGGCGGCCTGTCCGGTTTTGATTCCGGCAATTGCCTGTTCAGGCACTCCAATGACCACCTCACGCTCTCCGGCAATCGCCAGCTCAAAGGCTGCCTGACCTGCGGCCAGCACCTGGCCAACTTCGATATGGCGTGCGGTAATCACCCCCGTCTTATTGGCAATCAGCTGGTTATAAGCCGTCTGGTTCATGGCAGTCTCATAATTGGACTGGGCCTGTTTCAGATGAGATAAAGCCGCCTTGTATTGATTATCTACGGCGTCATATTGCGAACGACTGACGGCATTGGATGGCAAGAGCTGCTTGAAACGCTGTAATTCGTCTGATGCAACCTTACTGGCCGATTGCGCGCTTTCCAGCTGCGCACGTGCTGCATTGAGCTGTAACTGGGCATCTTTAATATCCAGCGTCGCCAGAACCTGGCCGACTTTGACTTGATCCCCCACCTCGACAAAACGCTGGGTGACCTGCCCCCCGACCCGAAAAGCCAGCGCCGTTTGCTGACGTGCCTGTACTTCTCCAGCATAACTTTTCAGTTCGTGCTGTGAATTTTTTGGCATCGTTACCATTACAAAAGGAACTTCCTGTTCGGTAGCCATCGTCTCTTTGCTACATCCGGCTAAGGCTATGCTACAAAGAATAATCATGCTGGCCAAAGCGCTCTGAATCCTGCTCATCGTGTTCGCTCTTATCTAATCATCATTTTTAGGGCAAAATAGGCTGATATATTAAACTGATCATTTTTTAATTAATATACCACTCGGTACACTAATTAAAATAGCACCCTTAATCATTGGCTATATTGATTTTTTTTGGATGAAGTTGTGCAAATACCTGTGGGGCGACCCAAAGATCTGGAAAAGCGTCAACGTATACTAGAGGCCGCCAAGGCACTATTTCTGGCGCATGGCTATCAGGGTTCCAGCATGAACCAGATTGCGCGTGCAGCCGGCGTCACGAAGCTAACGGTATATAACCATTTTCAGGACAAGGCGACCCTGTTTAGCTGCGCGATTGAACATACCTGTGAAGCCATTTTGCAGGAACATCCTCAAGTACTGACGCCAGACAGCGATTTTATCCAGGCGCTGTATCAAGTCTGCAGCCGCTCTTTAAATATTGCCAACCGGCCGGAAGCGATCAAGCTGGATCTGCTGCTCATGGAGCTGGCCGCAGAGCAAAGTCCGCTGACCGAACGCTTTTATCAGGCCTCGCATAGCAAGCTGCACCGGGTCTGGAATGAGTTTTTTTCCCGTGCCCAGCAATTCGGGCTGATCCGGGCAGATGAACCCCAACAGCAGACCGAACTGATGGTTTCTTTACTGATGGGCATGCGTCACCATCAAGTGCTGCTCGGCCTGTGCCCACCACCGAGCCAGACTGAACAGCATCAGATCATTCAGCAGGCGATTGAGATCTTTATGCTGAAATATGCCCCTGCTCCTGCCTGAGGACTTGGCTGTTTTTTATTCTCCTGTTCCAGATCTGCTAAAAATTACAGCAAAAATCCGCTAACTTTTAGCTTTATAGGGCTTGGATTGTCACCTATTCGGGGTATAGTCAAATGATGTTCTGGGAGGGAAACACAAGAATGATTCAACAGATTGATGCGCCACTACGCGAAGACGTACGTTTACTGGGAAACCTGCTGGGAGAAACCCTAAAACTCCATGCCGGACAAGATTTGTTTAATCAGGTCGAGCAGATTCGGGCTTTATCCAAAGGCGCACGTGATGGCCAGGTGGAAGCTGAAAAGCAGCTTGAACAGTTATTTCTGAGTTTGGAAGATCATGAAATCCTGCCTCTGACCCGTGCTTTTACCCATTTTCTCAACTTTGCCAATATTGCCGAGCAATACCATGTGGTGCGCCGCCGCCGTCAAAGCGAGTTTGATGAAACGGCTGAGTCTCCTAATCCGCTGGTACCCTTATTTGAAAAATTCAAGCAGCAGGACATTAGCGCAGACATCCTGTATCAACAGATCTGTGAATTAAAAATTGAACTGGTGCTGACTGCACATCCAACCGAGGTCAGCCGCCGTACCCTGATTCAAAAATATGATGACATCAATGACTGCCTGTCAAAATGTGACCAGCAGAAATTAACACCACGCGAGCATCAGGCTGTACTGAATGAACTGAAACAGCTGATCACCTCTGCCTGGCAAACGGATGAAATTCGTCAGCATCGCCCGACACCGATTGATGAGGCAAAGTGGGGCTTTACCACCATTGAACAGACCTTGTGGAATGCCGTACCCAAATTCATTCGTGAGCTGGATGGCCTGGTACAGGAACACTGTACCCAGCCTCTGCCTCTGAGCGTCGCACCAGTACGCTTTGCTTCCTGGATGGGCGGCGACCGCGATGGTAACCCGAATGTGACCCATCAGGTAACTCAGGAAGTACTTTGGCTGTCACGCTGGAAAGCCGCAGACCTGTACCTGCGCGATATTGAAGATTTACGTTGGGAACTCTCGATCCAGCAATGTAGTGAAGAGCTGCAACAGGCACTCGGACAAGCACATCCGGAACCGTACCGTGAATATCTACGTGATACCCGGGAACGTCTGAAAGCCACCCGCAACTGGCTGGCCGAGAAACTGCACAATAAAGATGCCGATGATAGCCGGGTCATCAAAAGCAAAGATGAGCTGCTACAGCCTCTGCTGCTCTGCTATCGCTCATTACAAGCCTGCAATCTGCCTGAAATTGCCAATGGCAAACTGCTTGATTTTATCTACCGGGTAAACAGTTTCGGAATCGAATTGCTAAAACTGGATATTCGTCAGGAATCGGGCCGCCATCGTCAGGCGATTTCTGCCATTACTGAATATCTGGGACTGGGTAATTTTGAAACCTGGACCGAACAGGCGCGTCAGAACTTCCTGTTGCAGGAATTACAGAGCAAGCGTCCGCTGCTGCCTAAACATCTGAATGAACCTGTAGGCAGCCTGATTCAACACCCGGATGTGCAGGAAGTCTTTGCCACCATGCGTACTCTGGCGGAACAGCCAAGTGAATGTCTGGGGGCCTATATTATTTCCATGGCGGAATATCCAAGTGATGTACTGGCCGTGCTGTTACTGCAAAAAGAAGCCGGCATTAAAACTCCGTTACGGGTTGTGCCTTTATTTGAAACCTTAAAAGACCTCGACGGCGCAGCCAGCACCATGTCGACCTTGTGGAATATGCACTGGTACAAACAGCATATTCAGGGCAAACATGAGGTCATGATTGGCTATTCAGACTCAGCCAAGGATGCCGGCTTTATGTCTGCCAACTGGGCGCAGTATCGTGCCCAGGAAGAGCTGACCGTGGTTGCCAAACAGCATGGCATACAACTGACCTTATTCCATGGTCGAGGCGGTTCAATCAGCCGGGGCGGTGCACCTACCCAGCAGGCGCTATTCTCGCAGCCACCCGGTTCAATTTCCGGTACCATCCGTGTCACTGAACAGGGGGAAATGATTCGCTTTAAGTTTGGTCTGGAAGGCATTGCCCTGCAAAATCTGGAAATTTATAGCGCAGCAACCCTAGAAGCCACCCTGTTACCCCCCCCTGAGCCTAAACCGGAATGGCGTGAACTGATGCACCAGATGACTGATCTGTCGGTTCAGGTCTATCGCCAGACAGTTCGTGAAAACCCTCATTTTGTCAAATACCTGCGCACTGTAACGCCAGAGCTGGAATTGCAGATGTTGCCACTCGGTTCACGCCCGGCCAAACGTAAAGTTAGTGGCGGGATTGAATCCCTACGCGCCATTCCCTGGGTATTTGCCTGGACTCAAATTCGTCTCATGTTGCCGGCTTGGCTAGGCACAGGCGCTGCCATTAATCAGGTGATCGATCAGGGGCAAAAAGAGCTGCTGAATGAAATGCTGCAACAATGGCCGTATTTCCAGACCCTGATTGATATGCTGGAAATGGTACTTTCCAAAGCAGATGGTCATGTGGCGCTGTATTATGAGTCGCATTTAACCGAGGATGAGGATCTAAAAGTCTTGGGCAATGAACTGCGTCAACGTTTAAAAGACGCAGTACAAACCCTGCTGGCGTTAAAAGGCGAATCAAAACTGCTGACCAGTAATGACATCCTGGACCAGTCCATGCGTGTGCGAAAGCCTTATCTGCTTCCCCTGCACCTGTTACAGGCCGAACTGATGAAACGCCGCCGCAGCTATCTGGCTGAGCAAAATGCCGAGCATACCCCGGTTGACCATGCCTTGATGGTCAGTATTGCCGGAATTGCTGCCGGTTTACGCAACACCGGCTAATCTGTTTGAGTTAACTAAAAGCACATCTACCCGATGTGCTTTTTTATTGAGCAGTCAATTGCAGAAATAATATTTATTTCATAAATCGAATAAAATTTATTTATACATGACATAAAGCCATAATCAATTAATCAATCCACTGATTTAGTTTTGTTTTTAATATAAATACTTTTACCGATTGGTAAATTATTTAAGAAAGTCAGTGAATTAATTTGAACAAAATACGACTGGCAGCAATTAAATCTTCTACAGAACCAGAGTATGATGTGCACAATTTATCTTAAGAGTGCTCATTTTATGGCCAACTGGTTTCCAAAATGGCGCCCCTATCAGGGCAATATTGATGCACGACCGGTAGGTACTGCAGAATATTTACCTCCTGCACAAACTGTGGTGCTTGGTGTCCAACATGCCTTTGCCATGTTTGGTGCAACCGTGCTGGCGCCTTTCTTAATGGGATTTGATCCCAATCTGGCCATTTTAATGTCCGGCATCTGTACCCTGCTATTTTTTCTGATCACCGGGGGACGTGTTCCAAGTTATTTGGGTTCCAGTTTTGCCTTTATTGGTGTGGTGATTGCCGCAACCGGTTATGCCGGTGCAGGCGGCGGTTTAAATCCGAATATCGGAGTGGCAGCAAGCGGGATTATTGCCTGCGGTATTTTATATGCCTTGATTGGGGTGGTGGTTATGGCCACCGGTACACGCTGGATTGAAAAACTGATGCCGCCAGTGGTGACTGGCGCTGTGGTCATGATCATTGGCCTGAATCTGGCACCTGCCACCGTGAAAAACGTGATGGGCAATGATTTCAACTCCTGGATGGCCTTGCTGACCGTGATGTGTATGGGGTCGATTGCCGTCTTTACCCGTGGCTTGCTGCAGCGTTTGTTATTGCTGATTGGTCTGCTGCTGGCCTATTTGGTCTATTACCTTCTGAGCAATGTCATGGGTTATGGCACCGCCATTAACTTCTTGCCGGTTCAGCAAGCCGCCTGGTTCGGTATTCCCGAGTTTCATTCTCCGACCTTTGATGCCAATGCCATGCTGATCATTGCACCGATTGCATTTATTTTGGTGGCCGAGAATCTGGGGCATATCAAAGCCGTAGGTGCTATGACAGGTGAAAACCTTGATCCGCACATTGGCAAAGCCTTCGTGGCCGATGGCATCGCCACCTCGCTTGCAGGCAGTGTCGGTGCTCCGGGTATGACCACCTATGGTGAAAATATCGGGGTGATGGCTGTGACCCGGGTGTACTCGACCATCATTTTTGCCGTGGCCGGTGTTTTTGCCATTTTCCTCGGATTATCGCCCAAGTTTGGTGCCATTGTGCATACCATTCCAACCGCCATTCTGACCGGGGCATCGATTGTGGTATTTGGTCTGATTACCATTGCTGGTGCAAAAATCTGGATTGAAAACAAAGTCGATTTTTCACAAAATAAAAACCTGATGGTCGCAGCCGTGACCATTATTCTGGGCACAGGAGACTTTGCCCTGAACTTCGGTAATTTTACGTTGGGCGGTATTGGCACAGCAACCTTTGCAGCGCTCTTTCTGAACTGGTTCTTTGCTTTGGGTGAAAAAAAATAAGCCAGATTCATATAAAAAAAGCAGCCATAAGGCTGCTTTTTTTATATCGCCAGAATTGTTTAAATAGGCTTAATCTTTTATATGAGCATCCTGCCGATGCGTCTGGATTTTTTTGATTTACGTCTTTTTCTCAATATAGTCGATACCGGTAGCCTAACCAGAGGGGCTGAACGCTCTGCCATTTCTTTACAAGCGGCCAGTGAACGGATTAAAAAGCTGGAACAGCAATATCAGGTCAGTCTGTTCAGCCGCCATTCGGGTGGGGTAAAAATGACTTTTGCAGGACAGGTCTTTGCTGAGCATGCCCAAGCCCTGTTGCAACAAGGACAACAACTGTCTCAAGCCATGGCCGGCTTTAGTGAAGGACTCAACTCCAATATCAGCTTATGGTGTAACTCCTCAGCACAAAGTGAGTACCTGCCCCTATTATTACCCCAGTATTTGGTAAATAATCCAAATATCCAGATCGATTTAAAAGAAGCAGAAAGCAATGACATCATTGCAGCTTTGGTGAGCGGCACTGCCAAGCTAGGACTGATCTCTAGCTTTTTTCCTGCACCCCAATTACAGACTCTGGAATTTTCAGATGATCCTCTGGTACTGATCTGTCCTGAACAGCATGATTTGGCAACGAATCCGGCATTAAAATTAGCAGACTGTCTGAATTATCCCTTTGTGGGCTTGATGCAATATTACTCTTTGCAGCAGTCGATTGAAACCCAGGCTCGCTTGCTGAACTGTGAGATTCAATACCGCTTGCGCTTACCGAATTTTGCGGCCATTGCCCAAGTTGTAGCCAATGGGGTAGGTATTGCAATTATGCCAAAACGCGCTGCACAACATTTATCAAAACTCTATGCATTTCAGCAAATCCAACTGACCGGAGATTGGGCCAACCGTAAGTTATTGTTAGCTGCAAAGAGCTTTGATGAACTGAGCACGGCCTATCAGCACTTTAGCCAGTTCCTCATTTCTGCGGATGTACAAAAAATCCTGAATTAAATCCAGCCGAATTGATGCAACGCCATATAGCTGCCTAAGGCAATCAGGCCGATAAAAAATACGGTACGGAATGTCTGTTCAGGGATACGGGAACGGATGTTCTTGCCGAACCACATTCCGATCAAGGCAGGAAGCAGTGCAATTGCGGACATGGCATAATCAATCGGTATATCTTCTACCGGGTTTCGGTGCAGGAAAATGGCCAAACATACCGTCGAGGTAGTAAATACAAGACCCAAGGCCTGTACCAGATCATCACGTTTTAAATGCAGGGTCTGCAAATAAGGCACCACTGGAATCACCACCACACCCGTCGCCACGGTCAAGGCACCGCCAAGATATCCCATCATCGGAGAAAGCCACGTTTCATACTGGCTTAAATCTGGCATCCGTTTCGCCAGTAAACCATATAGACCATATAGGGCAAGCATCGTGCCCAATAAGGCTTCACTGTGAAATTCAGAATGGCCTAACGTCGGAAAAACACTCCAGACCGAACCCACGATAATGCCGGCCAGCAATAGCCAGAAACGGCGAATCAGTTTCAGCACATGACCTTCAGCAAAGAGTTGCCAAAAATTGGTCAGCATTGAAGGTACAATGAGTAAAGTTGCTGCCTGAAATGGACTCATAAATATAGTCAGCAACCCCATAGACACCGCAGGCAAACCCAAGCCAATGGTGCCTTTAATCAGACCAGCCAGCGCAAAAATAGCAATAACAAAAGCAGTCATCTGATGACCCTAAATTGATTTAGGTCCATGCTATAGAAATCACGGATAGAGAAAAATCAGGGTTTTAAGAAAGAAGCCTCAAGTAAATCTTGAGGCTTTAGATAGATGTGCTGAAAATTAGCAGACGGATCAGCGAAAATCGGATTTAAAACTGGTTTAAGGACGAAATTCTTTTAGCTCCCGCTGAATAAAATACTGGAACATTTCCCGGTACAGATGCTCAATAAATTTCTGGTCCACACCCTGCTGTTGGGCCAAAGCCCTTACCTTTTCCACAATCTGTTCCATACGCTCCGGTGATTGCAGATCGGTTTCAGTTTTTTTAAAACGTGTGGTTTGATCAACATAGAATTGACGCGCAGCAATCAGCTCAACTAAAGCTGTATCAATGGCATCGATCTGGTGACGTGCATGTTGTAATGATTCAGCTTTGATTTTTTCCATATTGATTCAGTTCATGCTCAGTTTGATTATCACTTTTATACTTTTCTTCTAACACATTACTGAAAATACTTTCAATCATCCAGACACGATATAGGCTATTAAATGTGTAACTTTGCCCTTCAATCCGCAATTCCAGCACCGGGAAATCAGGCTGGGACTTCATTTCACACAAAGTGTCGTTTTCTTGTAATTTGGTCTGAATATCTTCCTGAGTCAGCTCGTCCAGCTTCAACTCCTGTTGTAGGCGCTTGATATGCGGCGCATAGGACAAGTCATAGCCACGCGTCCAGACGGCTTGCAGAATTTGGTACATGGCATCAATGCGCTGCTCTTCTGGACAGCTATAGAATAACTGTGCCATCGGTACAATGGCCTGCTCAGTCGGTCGGCAAAAAGGGGTAAATTTGACCTCGGTACGTTTGGATAAACGGGTCGCCAGATTCCATTCAAACCAGTCCCGTCCACGATAGGATAAGGGATAGACATTCAGCCGGATATTATAAAAATCGGCCAGCTCTTCCTTGATATAAGCCAATAACAGCCAGGAAATCGGATCTTCCAGCGCAATATACAGATCCAGTTCCGGATTCATTGACTGGATTTCATTCAGCTCTTCTGCATCACTGATCAAATGCTCACGCCATTCAATATGATTGATCAGGAAAATCGGATTATCGGTCAGCAGCTTTTGCTGTTTCAAGCGCCGGGTCAGACGCAGTAAATCATCTACCGCATGATACTGACGTCCGCCAAAAGTGAAATAGCTGGCCAGAATAGGGGTGGTATTGAAAATCCGTTCAGGAAAATTTTGCGCGGCATGATGGCGACTGGCCATGATATATAAGGTGCGTAATTTTCCGTTCTGTTTTTGCCACAGCATATGAAACACATCTTCGAGCAGATACAGAAAATTCTGTCCACGTAAGGGGGTGTTTTTCAGAATGACTGCGGCCTGTTTCAGGGCTTCCGGACTGGGCAGCTCAGGCTTATCGTGAAAGCTGAAACGATGCTGCTTGGCCAGAATTTTCGCATCATGAATGCAGTAATGCTGCCATTCATCAAAGGACATCTGGTTGGGGGGTTCAGCGCGCTGTTCGGAAATCACGACTTTGAGAGGCTTGAGCTGCGGGCTTAAGATCTCTTCCAGCTGGGGCAACTGCTGTACGGCCAGATAACTATAGACATCATCCAGTCTTAAATGGATGCTGAGACCATCTTCAATAGATAACACCGCTTGACGAACTGGCTTCTGGTAAAACCAGCTCGATCGGATTGGATCAAACCAACGGCGTAACAGGGACATGAGATCAGCCTCGAATAATGTCTTGTCGTGCCAACCCCTGCTGGCACGCTTGCGCTATGCAAGCCCCTATTATGAAGAGATTTGCATAGAGATATAAGTCTTGTGCAAATTTTATATCAAGTCATGAACAAATGTTCAATATTTAACAATGAATTAGACCTCGAGATTGAGGTCAGTGACTGCCCCTTTTTCAGCACCGGTGGTCAATTTGGCAAACTTTGCCAAAGCACCAGAGCGATAATGGGGTGCAGGTTTGACCCAGGCGGCACGGCGTACTGCCAGTTCTTCATCGGAAATATGCAGGGTCATTTCACGGGTTTCGGCATTGATCGAGATTTTATCGCCATTTTTAACCAGTCCGATCGGGCCGCCTTCATAAGCTTCTGGCGTCACATGACCAATCACAAAACCATGACTGCCGCCGGAAAAACGGCCATCGGTAATTAAAGCCACTGAGTTGCCCAGTCCTTTGCCAATAATGGCCGAGGTCGGTTTGAGCATTTCAGGCATGCCCGGACCGCCTTTCGGGCCTTCACCACGAATTACCACCACTTCACCGGGCTTGACTTCGCCATCTAAAATCCCACGCATGGCACCGATTTCTCCTTCAAACACCCGCGCCGGGCCCTCAAAATACAGCCCCTCCTTGCCGGTGATTTTGGCCACCGCTCCTGTAGGAGACAAATTGCCTTTTAGAACCACCAGATGCGAATCTTTTTTAATCGGCGCATCAAATGGCAGGATAATCTGTTGCCCTGGTGGATAGTCTGCGACATCCGCCAGGTTTTCTGCCAAGGTTTTACCCGTTACGGTCAGGCAAGAACCCTCCAGCATACCGGCATTCAGCATACGTTTCATCAGCGGTTGAATACCGCCAATGGCGATCAGTTCTGACATGAGGTATTTTCCGGATGGCCGTACATCGGCCACCACAGGAATATCTTTACCAATCCGCACGAAATCATCCAATGACAGCGCTACACCTGCGCTATGGGCCATCGCCAGTAAATGTAGCACCCCATTGGTCGATCCACCCAGTGCAATCAGTACTTTAATGGCATTTTCAAAGGCGGCTTTGGTCATGATGTCACGCGGTTTAAGGTCTAGGCGTAACAAGTTCATGACCGCCTCACCCGCACGCATACAGTCAATTTTTTTCTCTTCGGAAACGGCTTCCTGTGCCGATGAGCCCGGCAAGCTCATGCCTAAAGCTTCAATGGCAGAGGCCATCGAATTAGCAGTATACATTCCTCCACAAGATCCCGGCCCCGGCAGAGCCACCTCTTCAATCTGCTTGACCTGAATTTCGTTAATCTCCCCCTTGGCATATTGTCCTACTGCTTCAAACACCGAAATCATGTCAGTATGCCCAGCTCCCGGTTTAATGGTCCCGCCATAAATAAACAGGCCGGGACGATTTAAACGGGCCAGTCCCATAATACAACCCGGCATATTCTTGTCGCAGCCACCAATAGCAATCACGCCATCATAGGCCTGACAACCGACCACCGCTTCAATGGAGTCAGCAATAATTTCGCGTGAGACCAAGGAGTATTTCATCCCTTCAGTCCCATTCGAAATTCCATCAGAGATAGTAATGGTATTAAAGATAATGCCTTTGCCATTGGCAAAATTCACCCCTTTTTCAACTTCACGGGCCAGCCTGTCAATATGCATATTGCAGGGTGTGACATTGGCCCAAGTCGAGGCAATACCAATAAATGGACGCTTAAAATCTGCATCTTTAAAACCGGTTGCCCGCATCATGGAACGTGCCGGGGCATTTTCTATACCATCGTAAACGGGGGCTGAATGTTCGCGGATATTGTCTTTACTCATTATTTTTTCCTTGGCGATGACCGATTTTCAGCTTCAGTCTTTGGCAATTTATTCTAAGCTCATTGTATAGAAGGCATACGATATATAAAAGAAATTACCTTGCAGAAAAATATTTTGATTAACTCTTAAAATGCTTTAATCACATGACCGAGCGACATGGATGTCGCTGTTTTGCTGTGCTACAGGGATGGAGCATCAGCAAAACAAAAGATTTTTGTTAGTTTTGATCTTACAACAGTAAAACTCTGCCTGCACAAAGATCATAAGAACTTTTGAATCCATTTGAAGCAGTGAAGTTTTTCAAAGCCATAAAAAAGCACCCCCTCTGGAGTGCTTTTTGTACTGTAAAAATTACAGCTTAGATTTCACGTACCGCACCTTTTGCCGCACTGGTGGTATGCATGGCATAGGCTTTCAGTGCTTTTGAAATTTTACGTGGGCGTTCTTCTACCGGATGCCAGCCTTTGGCTTCCTGCGCTGCACGGCGGGCAATCATGGTTGCCTCATCGACTGCCAGGTGAATGGTACGGTTTGGAATATCGATTTCGATACGGTCGCCATCTTCTACCAGACCAATAGCGCCGCCCTCGGCGGCTTCCGGAGACACGTGACCGATAGAAAGACCGGATGAACCGCCCGAGAAACGACCATCGGTTAACAATGCACAGTCTTTACCCAGACCTTTCGATTTCAGGTAGCTGGTTGGGTACAGCATTTCCTGCATACCCGGGCCACCGCGCGGCCCTTCATAGCGGATCACGACCACATCACCGGCTTTAATTTGGTTCCCCAAAATCGCATCCACTGCTGAATCCTGACTTTCAAATACGCGTGCCGTACCGTTAAATTTCAAGATAGAATCATCTACACCGGCGGTTTTCACGATACAACCATCCAGTGCAATGTTACCGTACAGGACCGCCAAACCACCGTCTTTCGAGAAAGCATGTTCAGCATTACGGATCACGCCATTTTCACGGTCACCATCCAAACGTGAATAGTAACGGTCTTGCGAGAATGCGGTTTGTGTCGGTACACCGCCCGGTGCTGAACGGAAGAACTGATACACGTCTTCATCTTCCGTACGGATGATGTCCCATTTGTCCAACGCATCTTTGAGGCTTGCTTCATGCACGGTTGGAACCGATGTATCGAGTAAACCTGCACGGTCAAGCTCGCCTAGAATCGACATGATACCGCCGGCGCGGTGCACATCTTCCATATGCACATCTTGTTTCGCTGGGGCAACTTTACACAGCACCGGTACTTTACGCGATAAGCGGTCGATGTCATTCATGGTAAAATCAACGCCAGCTTCGTTCGCGGCAGCCAATAAATGCAGGACGGTATTGGTGGAGCCCCCCATGGCAATGTCTAAAGTCATGGCATTTTCATAAGAGGCTTTGGTGGCAATCGAGCGTGGCAATACGCTGTAGTCATCTTGTTCATAATGACGTTTAGCCAGTTCAACAATTAAAGAACCTGCACGTTCAAAGAGTTTTTTACGGTTGGCATGGGTTGCCAGCGTCGAGCCATTCCCCGGCAGTGACAAGCCTAAGGCTTCAGTCAAGCAGTTCATCGAGTTTGCTGTAAACATGCCTGAACATGAACCACAGGTTGGACAGGCGGAGCGTTCGTATTCTGCGACTTCTTCATCGGTGTAGCTGTCATCTGCTGCCACAATCATGGCGTCGATCAAGTCGATGGCTTTCTCATTGCCGCGGATTTTTACTTTACCCGCTTCCATTGGCCCCCCCGATACAAAAACCACCGGAATATTCAGGCGCATTGCCGCCATCAACATCCCCGGGGTAATTTTGTCACAGTTTGAAATACAGACCATGGCATCGGCACAGTGGGCATTCACCATATATTCGACCGAGTCTGCAATCAGGTCACGTGAAGGCAGGGAATACAGCATGCCGTCATGCCCCATCGCAATGCCGTCATCCACAGCAATGGTATTGAATTCTTTGGCTACACCGCCTGATGCTTCAATTTGACGCGCCACCAACTGACCTAAATCTTTGAGATGAACGTGACCGGGTACAAATTGCGTGAATGAGTTGACCACAGCAATAATCGGTTTACCAAAATCTTCGTCTTTCATACCGGTCGCACGCCATAAGCCACGTGCGCCAGCCATATTTCTTCCGTGTGTTGATGTTTTTGAACGATAGTCAGGCATGGTGTTATTCCAACAAAGTTTGTGCAGGAGTGGGAAAATTCATCCACTCTGGCGAAATCTTACTAATCAAGAGCATGAAATCAGTCGAATTTTAAACATATCATAAATTAGCGATTCATTTAAAAAACTGGCTAAAAATACAGGACTTACTGCAATATGCTCAACTGGCAAGTTTCAATGCATATACGATGACATGCTGAAAACTACTATACCGCTAAGGCTCTGTATTAAATACAAAACTTTCATGAATAATTTTTAAAATTTACATGATTTATTTTTATATAAATATCCACTAAAAATCCATCGGGATAAAGCCTTGTAACAGATAAGTGTGCCGATTGATTAGGCTGGAATTTGGCTTTTGGCTTATACTAGGCTCAAGTTTTTTTGGAATTTCATGCGTGAAAATCATCTTTGCCGGCACACCAGAATTTGCAGCGGTTGCGTTAAAAGCCCTCATTAATACCCAGCACGAGATTATGGCGGTGTATACCCAGCCAGACCGTAAAGCAGGTCGTGGGCAAAAGTTAACTGCTTCGGCAGTCAAACAGCTGGCATTGGAGCATCAACTTCCGGTCTATCAGCCTGTACACTTCAAGTCTTCGACTGAAGAAGGACTGGCGGCTCAGGCTGAACTGAAAGCCCTGGACGCTGACGTAATGGTCGTCGCGGCTTATGGTCTGATTCTACCACAAGTGGTTCTCGATACCCCGAAATATGGCTGTCTGAATATTCACGGTTCGTTATTGCCACGCTGGCGTGGTGCAGCACCGATTCAGCGTGCTATTGCTACCGGCGATACAGAAACTGGCGTAACCATTATGAAAATGGCAGCAGGACTAGATACGGGTGACATGATGTATAAAACCTGGTGTCCAATTACAGCCGAAGATACTTCAGCCACATTACATGACAAACTGGCGATTCAAGGCGCTGAGGCGATTGTGGCCGTACTCGAATCTGAAGAAAAATTACAGCAATATCTGAACGCCCGCGAAGTTCAGGATGAAGCACTCACAGTATATGCACATAAACTCTCTAAGGCAGAGGCGCATATTGACTGGACTCAAACTGCGGCCAGCATTGACCGTAACATTCGTGCCTTTAATCCTTGGCCAGTGGCGTACATTCCACTGGATGAAAATAATAATCTGCGCGTTTGGGGATCGGCCCTGTCTGCTGCCAATGCGCGAGGGCATAAGGCAGGCACCATTCTGGCGATAGACAAACAAGGTGTGCATGTGGCCTGCGGTGATGAAAAAGCCGTCTGCCTGAGCGCCTTACAATGGCC
Source organism: Acinetobacter sp. S4400-12 (assembly GCF_024129495.1). Taxonomy (NCBI): domain Bacteria; kingdom Pseudomonadati; phylum Pseudomonadota; class Gammaproteobacteria; order Moraxellales; family Moraxellaceae; genus Acinetobacter; species Acinetobacter sp. S4400-12. Next base: position 58,244 of record NZ_JAMXYB010000011.1, read on the forward strand.
AGGAGGCAAACCGCTTAATCCGGTCCAAATTAACCAGACCCAAAAATTACATGTAGGACAGTCATTGGCATGAGTTATTCTGAAACAGGTACATCCCATCTGAACTTGCGTGCCCAAGTGATACGTACTTTACTGGCGGTACAACAGGGACAATCTCTGGCAACCGTTCTCCCCCTGCACCTGAAAAAAGTGGCAGAGCGTGACCGCGCCCTGTTCCATGAACTGGTTCTGGGTACTTTGCGTCAATGGTATGCCTTAAAAAGTATTACCCTGCCTTTGCTGGTGAAACCGCTCAATAATGATACGGTCGAGACCTGCCTCTATGTTGGTCTTTATCAGTTATTGCAAACTCGGATTGCGCCACATGCGGCAATTTCTGAAACAGTAACGGCGGTCAAGCAGCTCGGCTATCAGGCTTTGAGTGGTGTGGTGAATGCCATCCTGCGCCGTGTTTCACGTGAAACATCAGAATTTCAGGTGGCGCTCGAGCAAGCTCATGGTCTGCCAAGCTGGCTGCTGAAACGTCTAAAGAAAGACTGGCCGGAACAGCTGAGTGAACTCAGCCATGAGCTCAAGCAGCTTGCTCCCCTCACCTTACGGGTAAATGAACGCCAAGTCAGTCGTGACGATTATTTAGAAATTCTGGAAGAGCATGATATTGCGGCGCATGCCTGTACCATTTCACAGGTCGGCATTGTACTGGATACGCAAGTCCAGATTCCTGACTTGCCAGGCTTCGATGTCGGTGGTTTTTCGGTTCAAGATGAGCATGCCCAATTGTGCGCTACCTTACTGCCGAATCTGGATAACAAGTTTGTCGTGGATGCCTGTGCAGCACCGGGGGGCAAAACCGCACATATCCTCGAAAAATATCAGCCTCGAAAACTGATTGCTCTGGATCAGGACGCCAAGCGCTTAACTCGGGTCACCGAAAATCTGGAACGCCTTTTATTGGAAGGTGAGCATGTGGTGATTGAAGCTGCCGATGCGATTAGCTGGCAGGCAGCCGAACAGCCGGACTGTATTGTTCTGGATGCACCCTGCTCTGCCATTGGCGTGATGCGCCGCCATCCAGACATCCGGTTGCTGCGTCATTCAACTGATATTGGCCAGACTGTCGCACTGCAACAGCAGATTCTGGAAAATATGTGGCAACAGCTCAAAGTTGGCGGCACCCTGCTGTATATCACCTGTTCAATTCTAAAAGCGGAAAATGAACAGCAGATGGTGGAGTTCTTTAGCAAACATACTGATGCCAAAGAAATTAAAATCCAGGCCGATTGGGGCATTGAACAGATTCATGGGCGCCAGTTGTTGCCACAAGCAGGCCGTGGTGATGGCTTCTTCTATTGTCGTATTGAGAAAATGGCATAATTTATAAATAAGCAGACTAGACTAAAAGGGTGGCTCAGGCTGCCTTTTTTATTCTGTTTTTTTAACAGCTACTGAATAAATTTGAAGATGACCAGACTGGTCGCCAAGGCCGCCATACCACTCACCAGACCATAGACCGTTTCATGACCCTGGGAAAACTTTTTGGCTGCAGGCAAGAGTTCATCTAATGCCAGATAAACCATTACGCCCCCAATCATCCCGAACACCATGCCATACATTGTCTGGTTCATATACGGTGCCAGAATAAAATAGCCCAATGCCGCTCCCAAAGGTTCGGCCAATCCCGAGACAAAACTGGCCAGCAAGGTATAATCTTTGCGACCAGTGGCCAGATAGACAGGTAGCGCAATTGCAACGCCTTCGGGAATATTATGGATCGCAATGGCCACGGCTAAAGGTACGCCCAGTGCAGGGCTTTCCAGAGTCGAAAAAAAAGTCGCCAGCCCTTCTGGCAAATTATGCGCACTAATCGCCAACAGGGTCAGTAATCCGGTTCTAAGTAACTGCGGCTGGCCGACATCCTGCGCTTGCCGGGTTTCCATAGTTTCATGCGGGTTCGGAATCAGACGATCGAGTACTAACACCAAAATCACGCCGAGCAGAAAAGCAAACGTACCCAAGGCAAAACCGGTTTTTTCATCGAAGGCCAAACTAAAAGAATGAATAGATTTATTCAAAATCTCGGTGAGAGAAACATAAATCATGGCCCCTGCCGCAAAGGCCAGGCCAAACGCCAGAACACGGAAATTGGGACGTCTTAAGAACAGCACCATTCCTCCACCCACGACAGTCGCCAGACCTGCAAGAAACGTCAGACTAAATGCAATTCCGACTTGGTCGGGTAAAATGGCCTGCATCTTAATGCTCCATTTCTAAAATAAGAAAGTCATTATCACAGGGGATAATGACTTTCATTTTTATGGTTTGTTGGGCTAGATCAACAGATTTTTAGTTAAAGTATGTGCTGGTCTTTGACCTCGTCCAGGACATCATCCTCTTCTGCATCCGGGTGCTTCGCCAAATGCAGCATGGCGAGAATCAAACCTCCCCAAAGCAAGATCATTGAAATGGCCATCATAAATATTGCGGAAGTATTCATCTTAGTTCTCCTCCCCAGTCGTGCTATCTTTTAAATAGCTCAAGCCAATAGCGCCCAGCATAAACAGGGCCACGGTACCCCCACCGACAATCCATAAAATGTGCGTCGCATAATCCCCATAGCCACTGGCAATAATGGACTTGATGGTTAAGCCCAAAGCGATCAACAAGGATAATGGGGTAATGACTGTCAGCAAAAAGTTCCAGCCCTTGCCTAATTTAATGCTTGAGTATTGGTTAACATGCGCTTGTAACTGTTGCATTAATGGACGATGGAACCAGGACACCAGGATAATAGAAAGTACACCGCCCCCGACAATCCCAATGTTATTGGCAAAGTAGTCGATAATATCGACAAAGGTAATTGCACTGTGTGTCGAGAAAATCAATGTAGACACCACCGCTGAACCACCTGCAATAATGGTGACCGCTTTCTTACGTGACCATCCTAATTTATCCTGAAAGGCTGCAATAGGAACTTGCAGGATACTCACCATGGAGGTGATTCCCGCCACGGTTAACGAGGCAAAGAACAAGAATCCAAACAGATCTCCTCCCGCGCCCATACTCGAAATAATTTTAGGGAAGGCAATAAAGGCCAAGCCAATTCCTCCCGATACCACCTCTTCTACTGGCAAACCCGAGCTATAAGCCATAAAGCCTAATGCAGCAAAGACCCCAATCCCGGCTAAAATCTCAAAGGATGAATTTGCTAATGCAACCACCAGACCAGAACCTGTTAAATTGGTTTTTTTCTTCAAATAGGAGGCATAGGTCAGCATAATCCCGAAACCCACTGAAAGTGAGAAGAAAATATGCCCAAATGCGGCTAGCCATACTTTATAGTTCGCCATCGCTTCCCAGTTTGGGGTAAAAAAGGCATTTAAACCTGTGGTTGCGCCGGGTAAACGCAGCGCTTGTACGACCAAAATGGTAAATAACACCACCAGCAAGGGCATAAAAATTTTATTGGCAAGTTCTACACCGCGACGAACGCCGCCATATAAAATGAACATCACCACGGCCCACACAATCACCAGTCCAAAAAATAAGGTTGGCACAAAACCTAAGGCTAGGCCTTCACCATTTTGCAAATAGGTAGAAAAAAAGAATCCTTGTGTGTCTGCTCCCCATTGTTGGCCAATGGAATAGAACATATAACTGCCTGCCCACGACAAGACACTGGCATAATAGAGGCCAATCGCTAAGGTCACCATCACTTGCCACCAACCCAAGGCTTCAGAGTTCATGAGCTTCTTATAGGCAGTTGGTGGAGCCTTACGGAACTTATGGCCAACGGCATAATCTAAGTACAATAAAGGTAAACCAGCGGCAAAAATAGCAATCAGGTAAGGAATTAAAAATGCACCGCCGCCATTTTCATAGGCCACATAAGGAAAGCGCCAAATATTTCCCAAACCCACGGCAGAACCTACGGCTGCGATAATAAATCCTGATCGCGCGGACCAGTTTTCACGAGAATCTGTCATAAAACACCTAAACTATAAATTCCTTTTCATGCTGTTTGTTATGATTATTTCATCAGCAAAAAAAGAAACATTTCCATTATTTTTTGGTGTTTGAATTAGCGTTGTGCCTTTTGGGCATCGTATTCTAATGTGCAAACAGGTCAGTAAAATGTACAGCTTGCTTAAAGTCTGATGCGTTCACTGACCTTTAGATGCTTTAACAATACTGAATTTTTCACTTTTTTTCTGTAATTTCTGCTCAAAATATTCTTCTTTTATAATCTATTCTTAGTCAATCGTTCAATAATTCGACCAACTGATCTTGATTTTACTGACTCGATATTGTGAGAAATTTTGAAACACATGATTTGTAAGTTTTACTCCGGTTTTTCCAGCCTTTTCCCCGTCAATTGCTTAGCAGTTCAACCATTCGTAGAACCTCCCAATAAAAAGTAGCGTATCACTTTGCATGCAAGACAATAGACCAAGCTTTTTAATCAAGCTTGCATGTTTTCCTCGTTCCAAATTTATGGCTATTGAATTAAAAATAAAATTCCACAATCTGCGGCTTGCCGATTGTGGACTTCAGTTGATTACTTCAATCCGCTTAGGTTTTAATGACCAGCATCCGTTCTTCCTGCATATCCCGGATGGCCGACTGAATCCCTTCCCGGCCCAGACCGGAGTCTTTCACCCCGCCATAAGGCATGTTATCTACCCGGAAAGAAGGAATATCATTAATGATGACGCCGCCGACCTGTAAATGATCCCAGGCATAGAGCATATTTTGCAGATTCTGGGTATAGACCCCGGCCTGCAAACCAAAACGGCTATTATTGATGCTGGCAATACCAGATTTAAAGTCAGCATAAGCTTCCAAAATGGCCACCGGACCAAAGACTTCATCACGATAAATTTCCAGATGCCGGTCAACGTTTTCAAGCAGGGTCGGTTCAAACATCACACCATTTAATTCGCCGCCCGCCAGTACCCGTGTGCCTTGCGCAACGGCGCTATCTAACCAGCGCTGTAAACGCTGGGCTTCAGTGGCTTTAATCATCGGACCTGCCAAAGTGCTTTCCAGATCAGGATCTGCTGCTTTCAGGTTTTTGACTTGCTGAACCAGCTTGTCCCGGACATCATTATAAATATCCTGATGCACTAGAATGCGCTGCACACTGATACACACTTGTCCAGCATGACTATAAGCACCGGCAATCAAACGATTAATCAACGCTTCTGTAATTTCAGTATCTGGCTCAATCATCACCGCTGCGTTACCACCCAATTCCAAGGTGACTTTTTTACGCCCTGCCCGTGCTTTCATATCCCAGCCGACCACATCTGAACCGGTGAAACTGAGCAGCTTGAAACGGTCATCAGTGACCAGTACATCGGCCAGATCACGTGGACATGGCAAAACCGAGAAGGCATTTTTCGGTAAATCGGTTTCAGCCAGAATCTCGGCAATTTTTAAGGCAGAAATTGGCGTCAGGCTGGCCGGTTTCAATACAAAAGGACAACCTGCAGCAATTGCTGGTGCAATCTTATGTGCCGTCAGATTCAGCGGGAAGTTAAACGGACTGATCAGGGAAACGGCACCAATAGGCATCTGCTTGACCATGCCCTGATAATCCGCGGCTGCTGCCGTAACGGCCAGCGGTAAAATACGTCCCTGATCCATCTGGGTGACGGCATCTGCGGCAATCTGGCAGGTATTAATCAGGCGTTCAACTTCCGCAGCAGCAGCTTTACGAGGCTTACCGCCTTCTGCAATCAGGATATTGGTCAGCTCTTCACGGATTTCCTTAAAACGCTGCACACAATGCAACAGGATACTCTGCTTTTGAAAAGGTTTTAACGCTGCCATCTCGGCTTCGGCCGCGGCAGCAGCCTGAATAGCCTGCTCTAAAGTTTTGGCATCTGCCAGGGCAACCCGCGCATAAAGTTCCTGACTATATTTATGTTTAACTTCCAGCCATGCTCCTGTCTCCACCGGTTTTCCGGCTACATATAGGGGATAATCGTTATAAGGCTGTACTGCTGTAGATCCCATTGCTCCGTCCTTCGCATCCAAATATATTACAATTTTAAAATTAGCTATATGATGCACCCAGATGCAGATATTAAGAATATGTATTTCGGTAAATGACATCGTTCAATTTAAACAAAATATAAGGAAAAATATGAAGCAGATCACAATATTAACTGCCCTATTCCTCGGATGTGGCCTGACCACATTCAGTCATGCAGATGTGCTGGGGCTGAAAGCTGATCTGAGTTACTGGAATTTTGAGGGTTATAGTGAAAATACAACCCGTCATCCAGTGCCAGAATATCAGCATGCGCTGGATCGTCAGGGTACGGCACAACTGTCTGTGGCCTTAGAGCATCCAGTACCGATCATTCCGAATGTTAAAATTAAATACGTTAATCTGGACAGCCAAAGTAAGGAAGATATTTCGGGTCTTTCCGCGGACATTCAGCTCGACCGGATTGATTATATTCTCTACTACGAAATACTCGACAATATCGTGAGTGCAGATCTGGGCCTTGGTGTTACCAATCTGCATGGTACCGTTCAACATCGCAATGCGCCCTACTTGACGGATTATGAAGCGGATGGTTATGCAGCCCTGGTTTATGGACAGGCCGGAGTGAAACTGCCATTTACCGGACTCAGCGCCAAAGCAGAGGCTGTATTGAGCCGTGGTAGCGATACCTCGCTCACTGACTTGCAGGCCGAAGTGCAATATAATTTTATTGATAATCTACTGGTTGATGTCGGTGCCAAAGCGGGTTATCGGATCATGAAGGTTGACGCTGAGCAGAGTCAGGCACCTGATCTGAAACTTGAGTTTAAAGGGCCTTATGTCGGTCTGGATATACACTTCTAAACAGGACTATGGGGGTCTGATTTAACCTTGTAAGTTCAGGCTTACAACATGCAGTATGATCAACCTCTATACCGATTTTTCAATGCAGACTATTCTACCCCCTATAAAGAGCAGGACGCTCAGATACCTAAAAACAAGAAGAATAATGTAATAATACATCAGGACGTAAGGTATGACAGGAGTTATGCCTAAAAGTCAAGTACAAAAAAAGCTCTGACAGGAGGTCGGAGCTTTTTTATCTCGATATCTTGACTTAGCATTGCTTAACAATTGCAAGCTAAAACTCCCACATTGTAAGAATCGGCTTGTTGTTAAGCTGAAAATCCTCACATTTTTTGGGAACAGCGATCATGGTAAAAAAGGTCCTCTTTATTACTTCAAATCAAGGTATTGAACATGATGAACTGGTCGAGCCTTTAAACTTTCTCAAATCCAAAGGATTTGAAGTGATTCATGCTGCAGAAAAGAATGAAGATGTAGCCACTGTAAAAGGCGATACCAAAGCTGCTACCGAATATACGCCGGATACCAGTTTCGACCACGTCAATCTGGATGATTATGACCTGCTGGTAATTCCGGGCGGTACAGTGAATGCGGATACCTTAAGAATCAATCAGGATGCCCAGAACATCATTCAGCATTTCGCTGACAATCACAAACCGATTGCCGCAATCTGTCATGGGCCATGGGTATTGATTGATGCACAGCGGATTAAAGACAAGAATCTGACCTCGTATAAGAGCATTAAGCTGGATCTGGAAAATGCCGGCGGGAAATGGGTCGATGAACCGGTTCATCGTTGCAATACCGGTGATTGGGTATTGATTACTTCACGTAATCCAGATGATATTCCAGCCTTTAATGAAGCCATCTTGAAAGAACTTGAAGGCGAAGCGGCTTAAATCCTTAAAACAAAAAGAACCTCATGATTGAGGTTCTTTTTATGTTTAGATTCCGCCTGTAAGACTTTTCAGGTAAGTAATCACTTCTTTATTGCCTGCCATTTCGGCCAGTTCCAAGGCAGTATGAGGGCTACGATGGGCCAGATCTGCACCTTTACTGACCAGCAGTTTGACCACAGCCAGATGATCATTTTCAGCAGCGGCCTGTAAGGCGCTATAGCCTTCTTCATCGGCAGAATTCACGTTCAGACCTTCTTGCAAACCATGCTCGACCTGTTCAACGTCACCTAGAGAAGCCCAGTACACCAGTTCAGGAAGATGAAGTTCTTCATCATCTTCAGGGATTGGGGAGAATGAGTTGAGTTTCAAAATTAAACTCCTTATTTCTTTCATATAAAAATATGATAGATGTTATCAAAAACACTCTCTTCATATAAATTGTGAATATATCTTTTAAAAATTAATTATCTAAATAAAATTGCTAACTTATAAATAATTATTTATTCTCTCTATTGATACCTATCCAATATCTTTGTTTTAACATAGGTAGAGTATCAATTTTTCCATCTTTTTTATCCCTATAATGTTGTGATAAAGAATATAAAAATGCCGAAATTCGGTGATTTCCGTCTAAAACAGTTATGCCTTTATCCTTTTCTAGAAGTAAAATTGGAGGCTTAGGAAATACTTTCTCTGCTTCTAAATATTCTAAAACCGAATCAAACCTTTCTTTTAAATTATTAATTGATATTGAATAAACATTAGTTTTCCCTAAAACAGCGCCTTCTACCATATTAAGTAAAACTGATTTCCATTCATCACAATATTCATCTATTGGAATATAAGCTTCTATTTGATCCCATAGAATATTTTTCCAGTAATGTAATGGCTTATTTTGTAGTAGGTATTTCCAACGTCCAATAGTATTTCCTTCCTTATCCCAAGGCATACCATTACTTTCTACATAAGGTAAAAACCACTGTTCTAAAATATCAGTTGGGAAATTAGGTAATAATTTCTGAAGTTCTGAAATATGATTTATCACTTTTCTCTCTCTTAAAAAATTAGTCATCTTTATAAATTTAATAATTTGATATTACTAATTTAACAATAAAAAAGCCCCCTTTCGGAGGCTTGTTATTTAATCCTTAGCTTTAAGCTTTAGACACTGCTGGTTCAATTGAACCAATCTTGTCAGCTTCATTTTCATGCATGATCAACGCAACCGCAATTGCTGTAATCAGTACCGGTAAACCGACTGCCATAAAGTTGAAGTGAGCAGGAAGATTCATACCCAACAAGCCACCAATCAGGATCGGGCCGACAATCGCACCCATACGACCAATCGCAGAAGACCAGCCAATACCGGTCGAACGTACGGCCAATGGATAGAATTGCGCCACATAGCTGTACAATAACATTTGCGAACCAATCGATGCTGCACCTGCCAAGAACACCAAGATGTAAAGCAAAAACTGATTTGACTGGAAACCCATCAGGCTCATCACAATCGCGCCCATCATACCGAGGAACATCAATACCGGTTTCAAATGGAAACGGTCAGCCAAAATACCACCACCGACAATACCGACGACTGCACCCACGTTCATGACCATCATAAACATCAGGCTATTATCCATCGAGTAACCTGCTGCCATCATCAGCTTCGGCAACCAGCTGCTTAATGCATACATGGTGAGTAAGCAGCTAAAGAAGGCAATCCAGAACAAAACCGTATTGACCGCACGGCCACGACGGAACAGGCTCACCACGTTAGCAGGTTCAGGTACATTTCCCTGTGGCAGGGTAAACGTAGTTTGCTCATTTACGCTAACATCTGGCGCCAAACGACGTACAATACGACGTGCTTCCTGCTGCTTATTTTCTTTCACCATAAAAGCGAGTGATTCAGGCAAAAATTTCCAGATGACCGGTAATAAAAATAATGGGACTCCAGCAATAAAGAACATGATTTGCCAACCAAAACTTGGTGTAAACCACGAACCTAATAAGGCGGCCATCACACCACCTACGGCATAACCACTAAACATGGTGGTCACCAAGGTACTGCGCATTTTTTGTGGCGCATATTCAGAAGTTAAGGCCACCAGGTTAGGCATCACCCCACCAATGCCCAGACCGGCAAGAAAGCGTAAAATTCCGAATTCCGTTGGATTTGAAGCAAAGCCCCCGGCAAAAGTCAGACCACTAAATAATACAATACAAATCATGATGACTTTTTTACGACCGATTTTATCCGCGAGGGAACCAAAAATCATCGCACCAAACATCATCCCGGCAAGTGCGGTACTGGCCAACATACCTGCTTGAACAGCACTTAGACCCCAATCCTGCATCAATAACGGTAAAACCACACCATTAATTGCTAAATCATAGCCATCAAACAAAATAATGAGTAAGCACCAAGCAACTACATTGAAGTGAAAAGGCGTAAATTTCGCATTATCGACTACAGAACTAATATCCACTTTTTCCGTTGTCATCGTTCTCATCTCCCATGAGTACTTGTCCATAATATCCTTTTGAAGACTCAATTGAATATTCAACTGAAGATTCAAGACTGAGGAATATACGGAAGTCAGATTTCAGGCACAATAAGACTAAATGATATATTTCTATGAATTGGGAAAAGGCATTTATTTGCGTGATATGTCACGTTTTTATTAAGATAAATTATTGAATAATGAATTAATTATAATTTTAATTAAACTCAGCTTAGTAATTAAACATAAGCTAACTATTTTTCGGCCCTGTATTTTTGTAGAAAATTTAAACAAAAGCCCCTTAATTGAAAGGGGCTTTTGTAATTCTTTAAAAGTTTAATTCATTTTAATTGGCAAAAAATGCCTAGGTTTTAATCGAATTGAGTTTTTTGGCTGCCAACACAGTCTCTGTATCATGTTCTGCCGCCAAGTCTTTACGCACAATCAGGGCAACAGAAATTGCACCAATAATGGCCGGGATTGCAACAGCCAGGAAATTCATCTTGTGTGGTAATTCCATGCCCAGCAAGAAACCGATCACGATTGGTCCCACAATGGCACCAGTGCGGCCGACTGCAGAAGCACAGCCAATGCCGGTAGAACGGATGGATAAAGGATAATATTGCGCCACAAAACTATATAGCAGAATACTACTGCCAATTGCAGAAGCACCCGCGGCCGCCACCAGTAAATAAATTACCACTTGTGGAGAATTAAAGCCGAGGCCCACCAGAGACACCGCACCCAGCAGGAACATGCCGATAATAACCGGTTTCAGATGAAAACGGTCTGCTAGAATCCCTCCGCCAATCGTACCAATTACCGCACCGATATTCATCGCCAGCAGGAACATCAAGCTATTACCCAATGAATAGCCTGCGGCCATCATCAGTTTTGGCAACCAGCTGCCCAGCGCATATACCATCAGCAAACACATAAAGAAGCAGCTCCAGAACAGTAAGGTGCTCATGCTACGACCTTGTTTAAACAGGGCGGCAATAGAGGCTTCTGGTGCGTGGACTTCATTCAGTACAAATTGAGTATCTGCGGTAACCGCCTGTTCAGGAACAATCTGCTGTACAATTTTACTGGCTTTTTCATTTTTCTGTTTTTTCACTAGAAAAGTCAGTGATTCAGGTAGATAGAACCATAACAGTGGCAAAATCAATAAAGGAAGACCTGCAATATAAAACATGATTTCCCAGCCAAAACTTGGTGTTAACCAAGCCCCGAGCAATGCCGCCATAATACCACCTACCGCATAGCCACTAAACATGGTGGTCACCAGGGTACTGCGCTTTTTTTGCGGTGCGTATTCTGAGGTTAAAGCCACCAGATTAGGCAACACTCCCCCAATACCCAGACCGGCAATAAAACGTAAAACTCCAAACTCGGTTGGGCTTGAGGCGAAACCGCCCCAAAAGGTGAATCCACTAAATAGAGTCACACAAATCAGAATTACATTTTTTCGGCCAATTTTATCTGCCAACATCCCAAACAGCATGGCCCCAAACATCATTCCCGCCAGTGCGGTACTTGCCAACATGCCAGCTTGCACCGCTGTCATATTCCATTCTTGCATGAGTAGAGGTAAAGCAACTCCATTAATTGCCAAGTCATAACCGTCAAAAATAACGACAAACAGACACCACAATACGATTTTTAAATGGAAAGGTTTAAACTTTGCTTCATCCACTACAGCATTTACATTTATTATCGCTGACATTTTTACCTCACCTCCAATTGTGAGCTTTTACTTATTGTATAAAAAATGAATTGTTATTCACTTTTTATATAAAATGGATGATTATTTATACTTTGTCGACTGCAAAATTGATCATTTTTTAACTTTATTTGCTTTTTAACACTAAAGTTGTAAATAAAAATATTTAATTAATTCAGCTAAATATGTGATTATTCACATATAAAATAAAGTATTATCAAAGTGATAAACCGGTTTTCTGTAAAATTTATATAAAAAAATCCCCAGATGGATCCATCTGGGGATTTGTTAAAAATGCTCAACAATTCCTAATATAAAGCTTTTTCCAGACGAATCTGGATAATTTCATTATCATCTGCCAGCTTGCGGTTACGTCCGCTAGAGCCAGGAAAATTATTATCATTCAGCACAGTAAGCAAGTCCGGCCCTTCAATAATCAGATCTTCAATTGTCTGGAAAGGCAAACCAAAACGAGTATTAGTAGCTATATCGCCTGCGCGTACAGGTCCGTATAACAAGTCCGGATTGGCAAGATCCATCAAATTGACCAGCTCTATACGTGAAACTGCTTCACCAGGTTGATTCAACTTAATTTTGATTAATTTTTTATAACCGCCCAGATTATTTTCAGTATCATCCCGCTCGATAATAATGCCTTCTGACTGATTAAATAGCTGAAAATCACCAATTGCTGTGGCTTTGCTATCAAGATCAAAATAATAGACCTTTCCAGTATAAGCTTTTTTCTGAATATCAAATTCGGAAATAATCAGTTGTGATTGAGTCGCATCAATTAACGGTTTTTCCAGTAGAGGATAAAGATATTGGCCATCAGTGGAGATAGCCATGCCTTCAAAACCGCCACTGCGTTGTACCAACGGAGTCACATAATTTTGACCCATTTTATTCAGCTGATTTTGTGGAGAACGGAGTTCAATTCCGGGTTTGCTAGGGTGTGGCAAAGCAATAGGGGGGCTTTGCAAGATGCCTTCAGCATTAAAATGCAGTAAATAAGGACCAAATTCATCTCCAATCCAAATATCTCCATTTACAGTACGTTGCATCGATTCTGGATCAAAATCAGCGCCTGTTAACAGGCGCTCTTGGGTATTTTGGTGAACAATATCGAAAGGAATCAGACGATTAGGATCACGTAGCTGGATATAAGCCAGAGGTTTTACCCCTGCTGTCCCGCCAACTTTAGTTCTAAAATCAATTGAAAGATGATGTAAACGCAATAAATAATCTGCTGAATTATCTTGAGCACCAAAACCATTATCAGACATCGCCAGGTAAGTACCGTCTGGATTTTTAAGGGCAGCCGAAAAACCTTGTACAGGCTGACCTTTAAAGGGAGGAAAAATTCCATTCGCTCCCTTAACATCATGGCCAGAATCAGGACCTTCTGCATAAGTTTCTACATCCAACTTGGCAAAAGATATCAGGGTAGGTTCTGTTAATGTCTGCTCGGGTAAAGTTGTGTCGTGATGATCTGAATCTTTACAAGCAGAAAGCATCAAGATGCAAATACTTAACACGCTCAGCGAAATTTTTCTCATACGGCTCTTCATCTCGTCATTTTTTATAGTCAAAACTGATTAAATCAGCTTTAAATGACAAACAGACAGCAATTGTATGAAGCTTTCGCGAAGTTTTTAATTTCTAGCAGGACATCCAAACTGTTGTTCTGATTTTTATTTTATTTCTTTTCTTTTTATAAAAAAAGAAATCCCCCTGCTTTTTAGCAGGGGGATTTTGAATAATGAGCTGGCGATGACTTACTCTCACATGGGTAACCCCACACTACCATCAGCGCAAAGAGGTTTCACTTC